>WQUN01000036.1 GCA_009782085.1 Bacillota bacterium | reverse complement strand
GCCCGCATGTAGTAAAAGCTCGGGAAGAGCCACTGCACCCACGCGAGCCGCGGGGCGATCTCCTTTACCTGAAAAAAGACCCCTCCGAACAGCCCGGTCATTACGAAAAGAAACGAGATAAGGGCTGGGAAGACGTTTTCGCCCGTCCAACGGGCCAGCGCCGCCCCGGCCAGCGCGTTCGCCGCGGCGTAGGCGGCCATTGCCGGTATCTCCGACGCCGGGGCGCCGAATATCAGGCCGGCGGCGGCGAAAAACACCGCCTGGACCAGAAAAATCGCGGCCGCGCCCGAAACCCCCATCAAAACGGCCTTTGCGCCGAGGATGCCGCCGCGCGCGGCCGCCGCTTTTCCGACGCCGCGGAGGGAAAACGCGCATATCAGCGCCAAAAGCGCCGCGAAGACCGCGACGGCGCCCCTCGGGCCGTAGCCCGGCGCGGACCGCCCGCCGGCATCTCCGCCCAGCCCGCCCAATATCTCGCGCCTGTCTATCCTCATCAGCGGCCCGTCCTTCAGGTACGCGTCCGTTCGCGCCTGCACGTCGGCGGCTATGTCCGCCGGGGGAGCGTCCGGGAAGTGCTTTTGCAAAACGCCGAGCCCCAGAGCCCCCGCCATTGTCTCCAGTTCCGCCGCCGTCATAGCCAGCCCCGCGTATTTGTCCGAAAACGCGGCGTCCGTCCTGTAGACCGTAACCGCGCCGGCGTAGTCCCCCTTTTCGAGCTTGGCCGCGTCCAGGGCGTAGGCGCAGTCCAGATAGCGCCTCTCCACGTCTTTTTTCATCCTGTCCAGCTCGCCCGCGCCGTAGGTCACGACCGCGGCCTGTCCGCCCAGGCTTTTCTCAAAATAGGCGGCCGCCTTGTCAGCGACTTCCCCGGGGGAGGAGAGCAGCCCCACGCGGATGCCGCCGTCCCCGCCCAGGGCTAACACCTCCGACGCGCCGTAGACTGCCGGCGGGAACAGGAGCGCAAAGACCAGCAGGTACGGGGTCAGGATCATTTTCAGGGTCAGGAGAGTCGTTTTCAGGAAGAACACTGTATCACCGGATTATCATTTTGGTCCAGTATAATATTTCGTAAAATATATTTCAACAATATATTACAACACGTGTTGACAATCTTGAAATGATGTGCTAACATGTCTTACGTAACCGACATGGACGTAAAGCGTCTGTAATTTATCTTAGGAGGATTCAGTAAATGAAGACAGGTACAGTCAAGTGGTTCAACGCGGAAAAGGGTTACGGGTTCATCTCAATCCAGGGAGAAGACGACGTGTTCGTGCATTTCTCCGCTATCAATTCCGAAGGTTTCAAGACTTTGGAAGAGGGTCAGGAAGTTCAGTTCGACGTAGTGCAAGGCGCTAAAGGTCCCCAGGCCGCAAATGTCGTTCGCGTATAATCTGTCGGTTATATAAAGAATGAATTTCGGTTATTACCCACGGTCCCTGCCATGACACCCGAATGAAAAAATGCTTGTTCCGCTGACGGATGGGCATTTTTTCTTATACAATAATTTTACGGAGGAAGCCCGATGAAATTTCGCAAACGCGCTGTTTCCGCCGCGATCGCCGCCGCGCTGGCGCTCTGCGCGCCCCTTGCCGCGGGCGCGGCCTCTCCGTCCGCCGTCATAGAGGTAAACGGCGTGAAGGCTGAGACGGACGCCCCGCCGGTCATCAAAAACGGCGTCACCTACGTCCCGGTCAGGTCCCTCGGGGAGGCGCTCGGCTTCGCCGTGAGCTACGACGACGCCTCCAGGATGGTGACGCTCAAACATTCCGCCGGCGTCAGCCTAGGGATGAAGATCGACGGCTCCGAGACGACTTTGAACGGCAAGAAAATGGGCGGCGTGGCCGTGCTGAACATAAACGGCAGGGTAATGGTCCCGGCGCGGTTCGTCAGCGAGTCGCTTTTCAGCAAGGTGGACTGGGTCCCGGCGAACGGCGGCTGCGAGCCGCGGGACAAGTTCAACCACGTGGAGATATATAACCAGCTTTTCCCGGTCAAAACGGCCTCCGGGATAGGCGTCTCCGCGCTCCTCTACAATGACGCGAAGACCGTCGACGCCGGAAAGGACGGAACGTATACTTATTCCGTCAGCGCAAGGCTCCCGCAGTTAAGCGGCCTTAAGGACGCGAAGACGCAGAAGGCCCTGAACGACGGCTTCAAAGCGCTCCTGAAAAACGCGCAGGCCAACGTGGCCGCGGCGTACAAGGGCGACGGCTCCGGCGTCAGATGGAACGCCGGCGAGGACCTGACGTTCCACGTCACGGAGAACACCGCCAAGACCCTCTCCATAGTCGTCGAGGAGTATTCCGACACGTTCGGCGGGGCGCACGGGACGCCGTACAGGACGGGCTACACGATCGACGCGGCGAGCGGCAAGCTGATGAAGCTCACCGACGTCGTAAAGGGCGCGGACTACAAGAGCGTTTTGCTGAAGAAGATCAACGACCTTCGCGTCAAGAACCCCGGCGGCATGTACGACGGCCTCTTTGACCCGAAAAGCCCGATTACGGAAGCGCCGCCGGCGGACTCGTTCTATATAGAGGACGGGAACCTGGTCGTCTTTTACAACCCCTACGACATTGGGCCTTACGCGATGGGGTTCGTCACGTTTTCCATGCCGCTCGCGGGGTTTTAGCGTTATGGCAACCTCTATAAACTGTCATCCTGAGCGTAAACTGTCATCCTGAGCGATAGTAAACTGTCATCCTGAGCGATAGCGAAGGATCTGGAACAGCCAAAACGCTAGATTCTTCGCTTCGCTCAGAATGACAAAAATGGGTTTATAGAGGTTGTCTTATGTGTCCATCCGGCAAAGTTTAGCGGGGATGACATGTAGGGACGATTATCAATCGCCCGCTGTCGTATGCCCGTTATCAATCGACAGCAGTCGTATGCCCGTTATCAATCGACAGCAGTCGTATGCCCGCAATCAATCGCCCGCAAATTCCCGGGCGATTGATAATCGCCCCTACAGCGGGCTATATGTGCGGCAAGGTTTAGCGTGAACGATAATCGCCCCCTGCAACGGGCCGGATTCTTCGGCTTCGCCTCAGAATGACAATAAGCGGTTACATTTGGGATGATGAATAGTCGTTTCGATTTGAAATGAGCTGAAAACGAGCGCGAGACGACTGTTGTTCAAGGGCGTTTCGCGCGAAGTTTGAAGCTCAATTTCAAACGAAACGACTGTACCGGCGCGTGCCCAGTCTCGGATCGGGCGTTGCCGCGGCAAAAAACCGAATGACGCGCGGTTCCGTGAGGACGCGCTTTTTGCGTTCACTCTTTTCCAAACAGATAATCGAGCGGCACGTTCAGAATTTTTGCCATCCCTTCAATTTCAATATCCGAAACGGTCCTTTCCCTGTTTTCGATCCGCGATATCGAGCCGCGGCAGACGTAGACGGCGAGCGTCTCGAGTTTTACCGACAATTCCTCCTGGCTAAGCCCGGCTTTGATCCGCGCTTCCCTTATCCGTTCGCCGACTATATTCGCTTCTTTTCTGTTTTCAATGATTCTTCCCACATTATACACCTCTTTGTCTTGTAATAAGACATTGACAGTGTATAATGAATATTGAAAAGCAATGTCCTGCTACAGGACAAACGCCAAATTAAAGGGAGCGGTACTATGAAATGTGCCTTCGATTACTGTTTATACAATCAAAACATGGAATGCTACTTTGACGAAATCAGTATAAATGCAACCGGTATGTGCGAGGAATGCACTAATACGAATCTCAGATTAATACTTCACAGGCGGAGCCGAAACGCCGAACGCTTCAACGGCGTTCTCGGCGATAGACTGTGAAGATTTTAATCGAGATTCGTATATGGTAACCTTGCGTGAAGATACGCTTGCGGCGCTCAAAAGGGAGCAATTACAAAAGGCTATTGAACCGACAATTAACTGGCAACCTCTATAAACTGTCATCCTGAGCGCAGCGAAGGATCTTAAATAGCCAAAACATATATTTCGTCAAGTGTTTTATGATACATCGCAGCCTCCGGCAATTATACCGCTTAACCACATAAATCTACAACGGAAATGTCGAAACAACCCAGCGTCTGCAAGGTTTTTTCTAGGTTCCAGGCTCTAGTTTCTGCAGTTATCCAGTATGTATCATTCCGCCGGAAGGGGCGCCGCCGATGAACAGCCTGTCCAAAAACAGATTATCTTTTGCCCTGATAAATACCCTGTCGCTGCGCGCCTTCGGCGAACCCGCCCTCCGCATTTCGGAAATCGAAAGCGGCTGTTTCAGCGCGCTCTACCGCGTCGGGACGGCGGAGCGGGAGGCCGTCCTCAAAGTCTCGCCCAAGGACGGCGTCAGGGTCCTGCGGTATGAAAAAGACGCGATGCGGGCCGAGGTCGGCGCGTTAAGGCTCGTCAGGGCGCGGACGGACGTGCCCGTGCCAACGGTGCTTTTTTATGACGCGTCAAGGGATTTCGGCGATTTCGAGTATTTTTTCATGGAGAGGATGTCAGGCGCGGAATTCAGCGCCCTTTCGCCGAACCTGAGCGCGGGCGAAAACAGCCGGATATTGTCCGAGATGGGCCGGCTGAACCGGCGCGTCAACGGCATAATAGGCGAAAAATTCGGGTATCCCGCCCGGCTGGACAGACAATCCGAAAGCTGGAAAACCGCCTTCGAAGGCATAATCGGGGACATCCTGGCCGACGGGAAAGACGCCGGCTTCGCGCTGCCCGTGCCCTACGCCGAGATAGAAGACGTGATCGCCCGCTTTTCGCCCGCCTGCGCGGACGTGAAGACGCCGCGGCTAATCCATTGGGACCTGTGGCCGGGCAACGTGCTGGCCGAAAACGGCGAAATCTCCGGGATCGTCGACTGGGAGCGGGCGCTGTGGGCTGACCCGCTGATGGAGTACGCCTTTCGGGAAAAGCCGCCGAATAAGGACTTCCTCGCGGGGTACGGCGCGGATTTCATAGGGGCCGGCAAGGACGGCAGAAACGACAGGAGCGCCGCGGTAAGGCTGGCGCTGTATGACCTGTATCTGGCGCTCGTTTGGAAAATCGAGTGCAGGTACAGGGGGTACAAGGATTCGCCTCAGAACGGGTGGTCGGAGGGGAAAATAGCGGAGGCCTGCGCGGCGTTCGCGAAGCTGCAAAAATAAAATTTCGGGGGGGAAAATTAAATGGCAAGGATTGAAGGAATCAAAAAAAGCCTGGTAAAAAAAGGCGCCGGCGACAAAACCGTTAAGGAAATAACCGGCGGCGGCAACCTCGTCAATGCTATACCCTAAAAGCTCTCCCTCATCGTCCTGAGCACCTTCTTCTCGATCCTCGACACCTGCACCTGCGACACGCCGATCTCCTTGGCCACCTCGACCTGGGTCTTGTCGCAGTAATACCTCAGCATGATGATCTGCCGCTCCTTGGGCTTTAGCTTGCCGATGATCTGCTTTAGGGCGATGTTGTCGATCATGCTCTCGTTGCCGGACTGGCAGAGCTTGTCGATGAGATAGACCGGGTTGCCGTCGCCCTGGTGGATGGTCTGGTAGATGGACTCCACCTCCAGACCGGACTCCATGGCCACGACGAGGTCTTCCGTCTGGGCCCCGAGGGCCTCCGCCAGCTCGGCCACCGTGGGCTGGCGGCCGTGGGCGTTGATGAACGACTCCTGGGCGTACTTCGCCTTCACCGACAGCTCCTTCATCGGCCTGGAAATCTTTATCAGGCCGTCGTCGCGGATGAAGCGCTTTATCTCGCCCATTATCATCGGCACGGCGTAGGTCGAAAACTTCACGTCGTAGCTGGCGTCAAACTTTTTGATGCACTTCAGAAGCCCTATCGAGCCGATCTGGTACAGATCCTCTATCTCGTAGCCGCGCCCCGCGAACCGCTTGACGACCGACCATATCAGCCCGCTGTTCTCCTTGATGATGCGCTCCGTGGCCGCCTCGTCCCCGCCCTGCGCGAGCCTCACCAGATCGATCGTGCTGCCCGTGTCCATTTCGCCCTCCCCTCCCCTGTACTTAACATAGATCAGGAACGGGTGTTCAGTTTCCTTCTCATCTCGACCGTCGTGCCCTCGCCCGGTTCCGAGGTCACTTTTATGTAATCCATGAACGTCGCCATGACCGTGAACCCCATGCCGGAGCGCTCCATCTCCGGCTTGGAGGTGTAGAGCGGCTGCATGGCGCGCTCGATGTCCTCGATGCCCGCGCCGGTGTCGCTGACCCAGACGGCGACCTCCTTGCCGTCCGTTTCCATGCGCAGGACCACCTCGCCGTCTTTGTTCTCGTAGCCGTGGATGATGGCGTTGGTCACCGCCTCGGAGACGGCGGTCTTTATGTCCGTAAGCTCCCCGACCGTCGGGTCCAGCGGCGCGACGAAGGCCGCGACGGTGATCCTGGCGAAAGCCTCGTTCTGCGATATGGCGGCCATTGTGACCGTGACTTCATTCCGGTAAGACATTATCCCCAAGCCCCCCGCCTCAGTATTTTCCGTTCAGCGTCCGCTCCGCCTCGTCCAGCGTTTTGAAGCCGCCGACAATCTTCCCCAGCCCCGAAATCTCGTATATCCGGCTCAAATCCCGGTTCATGTTGGCGATTGCGACCTTCCCGTTGTTTTTCGCCGCGTTCTTGTACCTGCCGATGACCATGCCGACCCCGGAACTGTCCATGAACCCGACGCCGGAAAAGTCGAAGATGATGTTTTTGCAGCCGGACCTGTCGTACGCCCTGTCCACGTCCAGGCGTATCTCCTCGGACGAGTGGTGGTCTATGTCCCCGGTGATCTTCACGATCATGCATTTGTTCTTTTCCAGGGTGATAACTCCAAGGCTCATTTGCGCGCCCTCCCGATATAGATTCCCGATTGAGCCGGAATATACCGTATGCAAAAAACATTTGCCGACGACTTCAACAGATGAGGCTAATGTTTTCGCACTCCGGTATAGGTACTTGCTAGTTTAATATCAGCTGGAAAATTTTGCAACGTTTTGCTGACGCAAAAATCGGCAAGGTTCTGCAAATATACGTATTGGCAAGGTGTTAGTCGGAAATAAGGTTGATAATACTAAATGTATAAGAAGCATACCTTTCTATATTGAATGACGCGCCGCATATGTAGGGCGGGGGCTTGCCCCCGCCGCGCCATGCGGGAGTTC
>WQUN01000035.1 GCA_009782085.1 Bacillota bacterium | reverse complement strand
AGAACGCCGCCCCTACAGTCAAAACGGCGAATTATCAGGATTTTGTAGGGGCGGCGTTCTGCCGCCCGCCCGTATCAACACTATTTGAGACTATAACCTTTTATGTTGAATGATGCGCCGCATATGTAGGGCGGGGGCTTGCCCCCGCCGCGCCATGCGGTCATGCGGGAGTTCCCGGCGGGGGCAAGCCCCCGCCCTACTGTATGTTTTGACTATTTGGCAATTCAACTTTATTTCCGACTAACACCAAATATAAACCCTGTTGACGTCGTAAATATAAACCCTGCTGACGTTGTAAATATTACAACCCGCTCTCCCGCGCCCTTCGGAAAAGGCACAGCCACTGCACATACAGAATCTCGCCGGAGCGGGCGTCTCTCTCCCCGGCCTCCCGGAGCGCGGCGGCGATCTGCCTTTTTGTCAAAATCCGTGACAGTCCAAGCCCGTTATTCCGGAGCGCGAGCGTTAAGAACCGCTCGTACTCGCGGCGAAGGCCGAACGGCACGTCGGGCCGCTCCTTCCTTTTCAGATGGAGCAACACGGCGTCCGCGGCCGGCGCGGGATGGAAGTCTTCCCGCCGGAAGCGCCAGACGATCTCCATGTCAAAGACGGGCTTGGTCATGAGGGAGCGTCTGTCCTCTTTGGGTATGCCCATGAAGCCCTTTGCCGCGCCCTTTTCCATCACGAGCCACGCCTCGGCGGGGGGATTCCGGCTGCCGGCCAGCTTGCGGAGGATCTCCGTCGTGCGGGAAAACGGGATGTTGGCGAAGACCTTGTATTCGGAGGCGGGCAGCGGCCATTTCAGAAAATCCGCGCGGCGCAGCGCGAGATTTCTCCGCCCCTGAAATTTGGCCTCCAGGATGTCGCACAGGCCGCCGTCTATCTCGACGGCAGTCAGCCTGCCGCAGGCGTCCAGGAGCGGGCCTGTGATATGGCCCTTGCCGGGGCCGATTTCGACGATGTGGTCGTTTTTGCTGATATTCGTCAGGCGGAGCAGCCGTTCTATAGTCCGGCGGCTCGTCAGAAAATTCTGGGGAATCCGGATTCCGGAGACGCGCATAAAAAAATACACCTCATTCGCAGGATTAATTCGCACGAAAAAGGCGCGCAAAAGCAGAGAAAGGCTCAAAATCCCGCGGATACATACGAATCTCAGAGAAGACTTCAATCGAGATTCGTATAAATCTTCCGCGGCGATTCTGCTGTCAAAACTAGCCCTCCCGTTCCGCGCACGCAGTTAACGAATGCGAATGCTGCGAATCATCGTGTATGCCTCCGTGGATAATTTTGGATTAACCGAGGCGCGAAAACATTAGCCTCCTCATGTCGTCGGCAAATGTTTTCACCATTCGGCATAACCGGCCGGAATATGGATTGCGGCGGCGATTATGCCTCCGCGGCGTAAACCAGTATTTATATTATTCCCGGCTCCAGGATATGTCAAGCCGAATCTTCGTTTTGGGGTGCAACAAATTTTCGTGGTATATCATAGGAAAATCGTAGGGGACGCCCCCAGGGCGTCCCGTTGCCTGAATCTGCCGGCAACTGCGGGACGCCGAGGGCGGCGCGTTACGCCGAGAGAGGCGTCCCCTACTGTATTATGGCGTATCCCACGAAAATTTGCTGCACCCTTCGTTTTGCGCAGGTTAGTCTAATTTATGGAGCAATGCACAAACCACATGTAGGGCAGGGGCTCTGCTCCTGCCGCCGCGGGTAAACGGGGATTTAGCAAACGGGTAGAGCGTTCGGGCGTGGAAGCCCGACCCTACAGCATATTCACAACCCGGCAAAATCGGCGTTTGTAGGGTCGGGGTTCCATCCCCGACCGATTCCCGGTTCCATCCCCGACCGATTTTACCACACCGCTAAATCATCCATTTGCCGGTGGCGGCGGGAGCAGAGCCCCCGCCCTACAATTATTCACCGATGTAATAGGCAAATTCACGGAAATTAGACTGACTGAATTTAGACTGACCTGGAAAAATTATGCGGAGCTGTTGCAATCGGGGCCGAAAAGTGGTAGTATAATTCCGGGCGAAGCTGACATGATAAAAAGTATTGATAATATAGAGTGCAGTCTATGATTGGAGCGGGAAACATGAGACATTCTATAAATATTGATTCAAACGGGCTGAACCTCAAGGAGGCTCTGGAGGACTATGTGAGCGGCAACGGCTATTACTGTGAATTCCCTGTCAGGTTCGGCTGGGGGATTGACTACGCTTATTGCGGAGTGATGATTCCGGGCCGGAAATATAACGACGCGCTGTTTATCGCCACTGATAACCATGACGGCACAATAATGATAGAAGAAACGGACAACGCGCATAAATACCTGAAACAAAATGCGGTTGTTAATGCGTAAATTTATGATTCAGCAACCGCCTCCGGGCGGTTTTTTACTGATTCGTGCGAGGTCTTATACAATGTACCCTACTGTCAAGCGTTTCCTCGACTTTTTCGCCGCCCTGCTCCTTCTCGCCGTCCTGTCCCCAGTCTTCGCCGCCGTCGCCGTCCTGATAAAGGCCGAATCGCCGGGGCCGGTGATTTTCAGGCAGAAGCGCGCCGGGAAAAACAGGCGGCTCTTTACGATATACAAGTTCAGGACGATGCGCGCGGACGCGCCCAAGGACACCCCGACGCATCTGCTCCAGGACCCGCGCAGCTACGTGACCGGAACCGGCAAGGTCCTCCGGAGGCTCAGCCTGGACGAATTGCCCCAGCTGGTGAACATCCTCAGGGGGGACATGTCCTTCGTCGGGCCGAGGCCGGCGCTCTGGAACCAGGACGACCTTCTGGCGGAGAGGGAGCGCCTGGGCGCGAACGGCGCCGCGCCGGGGCTGACGGGCTGGGCGCAGGTGAACGGGCGCGACGAGCTCCCGATCCCGGTCAAGGCGGGCTTCGACGGGGAGTACGCCGCGAGGCGGAGTTTCGCGTTCGACGCGAAAATCGCGCTGCTGACCGTTAAAAAGGTCTTTACGGGGGAGGGGATACGGAGGTGAAAATCCTGATAACCGGCGAGCGCGGGTATATCGCGCGGCGTCTGCGCGAGGCGCTGGGCGCCCGGCACGAGTGCGCCTCGGTCTCCCTCCGGGGGCCGGAGCTTCCCGATATGGTCGGATATGACTGCGTGATCCACTGCGCGGGGATCGTCCACCGTAATCGCGTAAGCGCGGACGAGTATATGGACGTAAACTGGGAGCTGACGGCGAACCTCGCGGAAAAAGCCCGGACCGACCGCGTCTCGCGCTTTGTTTTCATGAGCACTATGGCGGTGTACGGAAGGGACGGGAGCAAGCCGCCGGCGAGGTGCGTGATCACGCCCGCCTCCGTCCCGCGCCCCAGGACCATGTACGGCGTGAGCAAGCTCGCCGCCGAGAAGTTTTTGAAGGACATGGCCTCCACGGCGGGAAAACCCGAGGCCGCGCCGGACGGCCAAAGGCAGCCGCGCTGGGTGCCCGCGTCGTTTTCGGTGTCCGTCCTGCGGCTGCCGATGGTGTACGGCGAGGGCTGCCCGGGGAATTTCGCGAAACTTCGGCGCGCGGCGCAAATCCTGCCCGTTTTCCCAAACGTGCCCAACGAGAGGAGCGTGCTTAACATCGCGAACCTCTGCGAATTCGTGGAGCTGTTGCTCAAAGAGCCGGCCCCTCCCGGCGGCTTCGCCATATACTGCCCCCAGGACGGGGAGTACGCGCGAACGACGGAAATAGTCCGGCTTTTGGCGCAAAAAAGCGGCAAAAATATAATTCTTTCGGAAATATTGGGGAAAATCGCGTGTTTTTTCCCGCTCGGGATCTTGCGCAAACTGTTCGGAAATCTGGTGTACGCTCAGGAAATGTCGGCTTACTTTGACCGCGCCTATTGCGTGAAGAGCCTGGAGGAGACGATCGGCGAATCTTAATGAACCTAATTCAATTCCAGCTTCAATATGCAGTTCACGAACTCCCTGTTGCTCTGCGACTTAAACAGTATATCCATGACCTGCTCCGTCAGCTCCGAGGCGGAGATCCGCCCCGCGCCGCGGCGTATCGAATAGACCGCCTCCAGCTCGTCGGGGGAGAGCAGGTTTTCCTCCCGCCTGGTCCCGGATTTGAGTATGTCTATGGCCGGGAAGATCCTCTTCTCCGACATCCGCCTGTCCAAAACCAGCTCCATGTTGCCGGTGCCCTTGAATTCCTCGAATATCACGTCGTCCATCTTGCTCCCGGTGTCGATAAGCGCGGTCGCCAGGATCGTCAGCGAGCCGCCGTGCTCCACGTTCCTGGCCGCGCCGAAGAATTTCTTCGGCATATACAGGGCCGCGGGGTCGAGGCCGCCGGAGAGCGTCCTGCCGCTCGGGGGGATTGTGAGGTTGTACGCCCTGGAGAGCCTGGTTATGGAGTCCAGGAGTATCGTCAGGTCCTTCCCCTGTTCCACGAGGCGCTTTGCCCGCTCCAGGACCATCTCGGCCACGCGCTTGTGGTGCTCCGGCTGCTCGTCGAAGGTCGAATAGACCACGTCGCAGTTCGGGCTCTCGATCGAGCGCTGCATGTCCGTGACTTCCTCGGGGCGCTCGTCGATCAAAAGCACGATCAGGTACATGTCCGGGTGGTTCGTGATGATGGCGTTGGCGATTTTCTTTAGCAGGACGGTTTTCCCGGCCTTGGGCGGCGCGACGATCATCCCGCGCTGGCCCCGGCCTATGGGGGAGATCAGGTCGATAAGCCTCGTGGAAAGCTCGCTTCTTACGGTTTCCAGGTGGATGCGTTCAAGTGGGAAAATCGGGGTGAGGTCCTCGAAGTTCGGGCGGCGGGCGGCGTTGTCCGGCGGCTCGTTGTTGACGCTTTTGACCTGGAGTATGGCGCTGAACTTCTCGCCCTCCTTGGGTATCCTGATGTTGCCCTTGACCAGGTCGCCCGTCTTGAGGTTGAACCTGCGTATCTGGGACGGGGAGATATAGATGTCCTTCGTGCCCGGCAGATAGTTCTCCCGGCGCAGAAAGCCGTAGCCGTCCGCCAGGATCTCGAGGACGCCGGCGTCGACAATGCCGCTGTCCAGCGAGTCCATTATCTTGTCCCGCTGTTCCTTGTAGGAAAGCTCCCTCTGGCCGGACGGTGGGTATTTCGATTCGGCGGCCCGCGCGGGGGCGGGGGCTTCCCGCATCGGCGCCTGCCCGCCCATCGGCGGCGCGGCGGGCGGCGCGGGCTCGTTCTCCACGGCCCGCGCGGCCTTGGCCTGCTTGGCTTTTTCTGTCAAAAGCTCCGCCAGCTCGGCCTTCCTGTACTTGATTATGTTCTTCACGCCAATGTTCTTGGCGATCTCGCGCAGCTCCATCAGCTGCATCCCGGCGATTTCGGCGGCGTCGAAATCGAGCTCAAAACTTCCCATTCATATGATCCTCCAATTGCTCTAAGGAACCGTGAAATATTAACTTGCGGGTTAATGTAACGGCTCCTTACTCTGGTATCTGGAGCTTGGCCCCGACGTTGATGTTGTCGCTCGTAAGGCTGTTGTAGGTCTTGATCTTGTCGATGTTGGCCTGCGAGGAATTGCCGTAAAAATGCTTGGCTATCTTGGAGAGGGAGTCCCCGCTTACGACGGTGTATGGCTTGGGCCAGTCCGCGGAAGCGGTTCCGCCGGACGGGGCCTGCGTCGCGCCCGGCGCCGCGCTCGCGGCCGGCGGCGCGGAAACCGCAACGCCGCTTTGCGCCGCGGCGAGCTGGGCGGTAAGGTCATCCACCTGTTTCTGCAGGTCGGCGTTGCTCGCGGTCAGCTGGTCGTTACTTAATTTTATGTCGTTATAGTCCGTATAATTCGGCGCGTCCTCAAGTTTTTGCCGGGCGTCCCTAAGCTGGGCGCTGACGGAATTGATCCTGAACACCAATATCGCCAGGACCACCAAAAAGATCACGACCAGCGCCCCGAACACCACTTTCAGCAGGCCGGAGTTCTCGGGCTCGTCATAGTCCTCGTCGGACTTCCTGACTTCGCGTTCGCCGGGGCCGCCGGCTGCGGCTGCGCGCGTCGGGATCGGGCGCTTATGCGGGGAGGTCACGTAGTCGCGGTCGTCGTATTTCCTTCTGTACTGGGAATAGTCCTCGCCGGAGGGGCTTTTCCCGCCGTCGTCCTCCGGGCCGGGCTTGCGCTTGCCGGAGGGATAGGGTGAATCGCCGGACATGACGCGGCCCGGGTTCTGCGGCGCTTTTCCCACGGAGGCCCCGGCCCTGTACTGACCGACGCGGACCGCCGGGGACGGCTGGGGCGTGGCGCCGCCGGGCCGCTCCGGCCTTCCGCCGGGCTTTCCGCCCGGGTTATGCCCCTTGTCAGGGCCTTTTCCCCCATGTTTGTCATACCTGTCAAATTTATCGCGCCTGTGTTCGCGCATTTTATCGTCCTCGTACGGATTCCCGTCCGGGGGGGACGGGCGTTCGGAATGCCCGTGGCGCTCGGGCCTTTCGGAAAAGCCGCGGACAAACGCCTCGTCGGAAGCGGTCTCGTCCCGCCCGGGGCTCCCGCCGTCGCTGAAAAGCCTCCCTACCGCCTTGCGGGAGAGGTCGTCGTTATAATAATCCGGTGTGCTTCCTTTTAAGGCGTCGCCGTCGGCGGGCTTTTTGGCCGGCGCGTCGGAGTCGTATCCCCTCTCGTCTTCTTCGGACGAATCTTTTCTCAAGTTACCACCTCCACAGGTTATGAAATCATTCTAGTATGTATTGCCGCGCGTGTCAAGGCTGTACGCGGGAAAATCCACTACAAACGCATTACAAAGACAAAGATCCGGAACGCGGATTGAACGGATTATATCGGATGCAGAAAACATTTGCCGACGACGTGACAGAGGAGGCTAATGTTTTCGCACTCCGGTATAAAACGCGCGGATAAATGTTAATTAAACGCCAAACGGGCGGACAAGTCGTAGGGAGCGCCGACCCGGCGCTCCGAGGCCGGCGCGATTACGCGGTAACCGGGGAATTACCGGATAAAACATTTGCAGGGCGGGGGCTCTGCTCCCGCCGCCACCGGTAACGGGATTTAGCAAACGGGCAGAGCGGTCGGGCATCGAAGCCCGACCCTACGGCATATTCACAACCGGGAATTTGTAGGGCGGGGGCTCTGCTCCCGCCGCCTGCGGTATACGGGGGTTTAGCGGGTAGAACCACCCCGCCGGCTACGCCGGCACCCCTACACAGGAGGGGAATGAACGGCTAAATTCCCCTCCTTTGGAGGGGTGGCGCGAAGCGCCGG
>WQUN01000034.1 GCA_009782085.1 Bacillota bacterium | reverse complement strand
CTCCCGGCGGTCGTGCGCTGGTTCGTCTCCAGCGGCGCGATCGGGAAGATCATCGACATGCTCTGCGCCGCGCCGGAGGTCAGGGCGGAACTGGGGAAGGACGCGAAGTGACGGGCAGAACGTCAAAAAGTTTTATGAGAATAACACAAGGGCCCGGCCGCCGAGCGAACTGAACCGGATGTTCGCGGTCATTTTCTATGTCATCTTCCTGCTCATGTCCGTCCTGTTTTCCGGCGAGAACATCACCCAGCACGCGGCGGTGGCGTACATACCGATTTTCGTGATGGATGTCGTAATCTACGGCGTCGCCATATTCGCGGCGGCGCGGTACAGCCTGTATCTGGAGACTTACGCGCTGTACGTCGGGATTGTCATAGAGGCGGCGAACTTCGTGCCTCTGAGCCTGGTGGTGTTATATCAGACTCCGGTATATTTACTGATCAGGTCGTACATCATTGAAGTGCTTAACCTGACGTGGCTTGTTTACCGGCTGTTGAGCATCAGGTGGTTGAGATTCGAGGTAAATCGAGGGTTGAAAGGAGGCGAGGGCAACGGCTGAGAAGGTCATAACGGTGCTTATCGCAATGATAGGCAGTGGCGGTCTGGTGACGTTGATCCAGGCCGCGGTCAACAAGCGCCGGAACAAAAGCGAAGTCTCGACCATCAACATTCGAAACGCGATGGAGATCGAGGAAAAGGCCGTCATACGTTACAAGGAGATGGACGCCAAGCTGCAAGCGATGGAGGCGGCCGTGGAGGGGCTGAAAAAGGACCTGGCTGCGCAGAGGGACTATATCCAGGTTTTGCACGACGTGCTGAACCGGCACAACATCGAGGTGCCGGAGATGCGGGAAGGACAGTAACACGGCGGGCGCGAAGCGATAAAGTCGTTTCGATTTGAAATAAGCTGAAAACGAGCGCGAAACGACCAATGTTCAGGGGCGTTTTGCGCGAAGTTTGAAGCTCAATTTCAAACGAAACGACTAAGTCGTTTCGATTTGAAATAAGCTGAAAACGAGCGCGAAACGACTAATGTTCAGGGGCGTTTTGCGCGAAGTTTGAAGCTCAATTTCAAACGAAACGACTAAGTTGTTTCGATTTGAAATAAGCTGAAAACGAGCGCGAAACGACCAATGTTCAGGGGCGTTTTGCGCGAATTTTGAAGCTCAATTTCAAACGAAACGACTATAAAAGGCCGCTGGCCGACAAGACGGTCAGGGCCTTTTTTACGCCGCTTTTTCGCGGCCGATTCGGCAAAATCAAAAAGAAAGGCAACCTCTATAAGCCCCTTTTTGTCATTCTGAGCGCAGCGAAGAATCTATGTTTTGCTGTTTAATACGAATCTTAAATTTTTTTTCGCGGCCCGGTATAATCTGAGACTCGCAATATACCGAGTGCGAAAACATTAACCTCCTCTGTCGCCGACACGCCGTTGAAGCGTTCGTCGTGTCGGTTCGTCGTCGGTAAATGTTTTCGCACTCCGCTATAGATCCTTCGCTTCGCTCAGGAGGACGGTTTATAGAGGCTGCTTTTAGCTGATTTTTTTGGAATGATCGGAAAGGATAATTATAAATACATCAGGTAACTTCTATCAACCCTTTTTGTCATTCTGAGCGTAGCGAAGAATCTTATGTTTTGGCGTTTTTAAGATCCTTCGCTTCGCTCAGGATGACAGTTTATAAAAGCCATGTATGAGTTTTCCATTTCCGCTTTTACCTCTCCCCAAACAGCGCCCTGACCTCCGCCTCCGACATGCTGCTCAAAAACTGCTCGCCCTGGGTCAGCACATTGTCCACCAGGTTCCGCTTTTTGTCGTGCAGCTCGATTATCTTCTCCTCGATGGTGTCCTTGGCCACGAAGCGGAAGACCTGGACGGCGCGCTTCTGGCCGATGCGGTGGGCCCTGTCCGAGGCCTGATCCATGACCGCCGGGTTCCACCACGGGTCGAAGTGCATGACCACGTCCGCTCCCGTGAGGTTTAGCCCCGTGCCGCCGGCCTTCAGAGAGATAAGGAACAGGTCGTTCTCGCCGCGGTTGAAGCTGGAGGCCATGTCCATGCGCGTCTTGGAGGGCGTCGCGCCGTCCAGGTAGAGGTACCTGAGGCCGAGCTTGTCGAGCTCTTTCTTGATGATCGAGAGCATCGACGTGAACTGGGAGAAAAGGAGTATCCTGTGGCCGGAGTCCAGCGCCATCTGCACCGTCTCCACGGCCATGTCCAGCTTGCCGCTCCCGCCGTCGTAGTTGTCCACGAAAAGCGCCGGGTGGCAGCATATCTGCCTCAGCTGCAAAAGCAAGGACAAAATCCTGATGCGCCCCTTCTCGAAGCCGCCGCCCAGTATCTCCCGAAGCTCCCCCCGCGCCTTCAGCATGTGCGCCAGGTAGATTTTTTTCTGCTCCTCGTATAGCTCCGCGTAGAGGGTCGTCTCCGTCTTTTCCGGGAGCTCCTTCAAAACGTCGCTCTTTACCCGCCGCAGCAGGAACGGCGCGATCTGCTTGCGCAGAAGCTGCGCCTGGTTCTGGTCGCCGTTCTTGACGATGGGCGTCTCGTAAAGCCTGGCGAACCTGCCGGCGCTGTGCAGGTAGCCGGGCATGATGAAGTCGAATATAGACCACAGCTCGGACAGGGAGTTCTCGATAGGCGTGCCGGTCAGCGCGAACCTGACGCCCGCCTCCACGGCCTTCACGGCCAGGGAGTTCTGCGTCAGGTGGTTCTTGATATTCTGGGCTTCGTCGGCGACGGTGAAGGCGAATTTCACCCCCTGATAGTTGCCTATGTCCCGCTTCAGCATGTCGTAAGTGGTTATATACACATCCGCGTCCTGGGCCAGGATTTCCCGGCGCTTCTCCGGCGCGCCGGAGATGACCGCCGTGGAAAGCTCCGGCGCGAACCTCTTTATCTCGCTCTCCCAGTTGAACAGAAGCGACGTCGGCGCGACGACCAGCGCCAGCTTCGCGTATTGCCTGTCCGCCCCGCCGTCCTTCTCGCCGGCGGCCCGCTCCTTCTCGCTCAACAGCAAGGCTATGACCTGGAGCGTCTTTCCCAGGCCCATGTCGTCCGCCAGTATCCCCCCGAAGCCGTACCCGGCCAGGGTTTTCAGCCATTTGAATCCGGTTTTCTGGTATTCGCGAAGGACGCGCTCTAGGGACGGCGGCGCGGGAAAGTCCCGGCCTTCGATCCGCCGGAAATCCCCGGCCAGCTTCTCGAAGTTCTCGTCCCTGTCGAAGGCCGCGCTGTCCCGGATAAGGCTGTCCAGGTAGAGGGCGCGGTATTTCGGCAAGGTGATCGTCTCCTTGGCGGCGTCCTTCCTGGACACGTCCAAGGCCGTCAGCACTGCGGCGGCGGACTGGAGCTCGTCGTTTTCGAGGTTCAGGAACCTGCCGTCCCTGAGCCGGAAATATCTCTTTTTTTCCTTGATGGATTCCAGGGCGTCCGCCAGGTCGGCGAAAGTATAGCCGGCGCTGTCCATCCTGAGCTCCAGGAGGTTCCCGGCGATGCGCACGCCCATGTTGAATTTGGAGGCCTTGGCGGTCTTATTCCTGAGCCTGTCGGTCACGTAGACCTCGCACTGGTCGTAGAGCCCGTTTATCCCGTAGTGCAGGAATTCGTATATCAGCTCGTCCCCGGAGAGCGTGAACTTATCGCCGGGGGTCTTGACAAAGCCCAATGTTTGCAGGCGCCGCAGGACCCTGTATTCCCCGGCCAGGTCCCTGACCGCCGGCGGTTCCTGCGCCGCGTCCGCGGCGGGGGAGCTTTCGTCCGGCCCGCTTCCGGCCGCCTCCGGGCGGTTTTCCGCGGGTTTGCCGCCCGCGCCGTCCACCGGCTTCCCGTCCGCAGAGCCGCCATCGTCCATGGGCTTCCCGTCCGCGGCGTCCAAGGGCTTCCCCTCCGCGAAGGGGCGCAGATACGCGAAATCCGCCTTGCAGGACACGTCCCCGCCCTCGGCGTCGAAATAGAGCCTCGGGACGAACTTCGCGAACGAGAGTTCCGGCGCGCTGCCGGTAATCCGGCTTATCACGTTTAGCTTCCGGAGCCTCGGGAGCGCCACGGTCAGGAGCTTCGCGTAGCTGTCGCCGGAAAAGAGCAGCCTGCCGCCGGTCGTCCTGTTGACGGCCTCCTGGACCGCCGCCAAAATTTCGCCGTCCCCGGCGCCGACCGCGCATATCCTGTCGTCCAGGAAAAAATACTTGAACTTCTCGCCCGTCAGGGTGGTGTATCTCCTGGGTTCGCCGCGCAGGACCGCGCCGTTGCCGTCCTGTTCCAGGGCGAACGAAAACGGGGGCATCTCCCGTTTGACGGGCATGTCCAGCGTCCGCTTCGTGGCCGAAAACCTGACAGTCACCGTTTTGTCGTGTAAAAAGCCCATGAACCGGTCCGTGTTCCGGCGGCTGAGGCTGTGGCAGCGGCCGTCGTCCGGGGCGGATGAGTAGAAATGATGGCTCCTGGCCCCGCCGCGCCCGAACTCCTCCGAGATTTCGAGCTCGCCCTGGAGATATTCCAGCATCCTGCGCGAATCCCCCGTGAAAAAAGCGGGGTTGTGCACGATGACGGTCTTGCCGTATTCGGCCTGTTCCGACTGCTTGAACTGGCCGAGGAATTTCGGGATGTTCTTGATGATATACATCCGCGAACCGCCGACGCTGAACTCGGCGCGCACGTTCTCCGGGCCGTCCACTATCAGAAGCGGCGAGAGGGTGTAGACCTCCTCCGCCCCGCCCTGCGACAGGGCGAACTCGCTGTCTATCTCGTAAAAGACGCGCTTCTCGATGGCGTCCGCGAGGCCGCGCGCCGCGCGCTGGCTCCCCATCAGGTCGAGCTCTTTGACGCTGCCGTTCAGGAGGCACAAAAGCCCCGCCACCACGTGCTTGCAAGCGCCCTTCCAGATGTGGTGGCTCTCGCAGTCGCACCGGTAGCCGATAAGCCCGCCCGCTGAGTCGAACTCGAGGACGGTCCTGTAGTTCCTGTAATTGCCCTCCACCTGAAAGACGATCTGCTCGCCGCCGCCCAGCTCGTGAAACGCGGCCGAAGTGATCTTTTCGTCACGGAAATACTTCTCGCCCCGCATGTACACGTCAGGGTTAGAAGCCAGGCTGAGTATCTGCCCCTTGGAGATGTCGTAGTTCATGAATGATTACCTCTTGCTTATCGGTATGTAGTCTCTCTCTTCGCTGACCGACATGTACGCCGGGCGGATGATCTTGCCGCTGTTGACGATCTCCTCCATCAGGTGCGCGCTCCAGCCGACGATCCGGGCCACGGCGAAGATCGGCGTGAAAAGCTCCTCCGGAAAGCCCAGCATCTTGTAGACAAAGCCGGAGTAGTAGTCCACGTTGGCGCTGACGCCCTTGTACATCTTCCTTTGCTTCGCGATGACCAAAGGCGCGATGCGCTCGACGCAAAGGTACAGGTTCATCTCGTCCGTCATGTCTTTGGCCTTCGCCAGGGCGGCGGCCCGCTCCTTCAGTATCTCCGCCCTCGGGTCGGAGACGGAATAGACCGCGTGGCCGATCCCGTAGATCAGGCCGGAGCGGTCGAAGGCCTGCTTGTTCAGTATCCTGGCCAGATAGTCCGCGACCTCGTCCTCGTCTGCCCAGTCTTTGACGTTCCGCTTGATGTCCTCGAACATGTGCACGACCTTGATGTTCGCGCCGCCGTGCCTCGGGCCTTTCAGGGAGCCCAGCGCGGCTGATATGACGGAGTACGCGTCCGTCCCGGAGGACGAGACCACGTGGGTCACGAAGGTGGAGTTGTTCCCGCCGCCGTGCTCCGCGTGCAGGACGAGCGCCAGGTCGAGAAGCCTGGCCTCCAGCTCCGTGTAGGATTTGTCAGGCTTTAGCATGTAAAGGAGGTTTTCGGCCGTGCCCAGCGACGGGCTCGGGTCGTGTATATAAAGGCTGTCGCGCCTGAAATAATGCGCGAATATCTGATAGCTGTACACGGACAGCATCGGGAACGCCGCGATCAGCCCCAGGCACTGGCGGAGCAGGTTTTCGACGGACGTGTCGTCCGGGTTCGGGTCAAAGGTGTACAAAGTCAGGACGCTCCGGGACAGGGCGTTCATCACGTCTCTGCCGGGCGCGGCCATGATGACGTCCCGCACGAATTCCGCCGGGAGCCGCCGGTTCTCCGCCAGAAGCCGGTAAAAGGCGTCCAGTTCGCAGGCGGAGGGCAGGTCGCCGAACAGCAGCAGATACGCCGTCTCCTCGAAGCCGAAGCGCCCGCTTTTGGCAAAGCCGCCGACCAGGTCGCGGATGTTGAAGCCGCGGTAAAAGAGCTGCCCAGGCTGCGGCACGGACTCCCCGTCCTCCTCCGAATAGCTCCTCACGTCGCCTATGCGCGTCAGGCCCGCGAGCACGCCCCGCCCGTTCAGGTCGCGAAGGCCGCGCTTCACGTCGTGTTTCGCGTAGAGCTCCGGGTTAATGGAGTCCGCCGCGGACACTTTGCCGCGGTAATCGATCGAACCGGCCGCGCCGGGTTTATCCGTTCTCTCACCGTTGTCCAAATCCTCATCCCTTTCCGTCCAGAGTTTACAGGCAAATTTATGGGATTTACGCGTCCCCGACGGACACACTCCCGCAATCATGATGATGATAAGCCAATTCGGGTAGATTGTCAACCGCCAGCTTAAAAAGGGGCAGGGCAAATTTTAGCGGCTTTTTGCGCATTCTACGGCCTTTTCCGTCCTGTCATATTCCCCGCCGGCTTGTCATAAATATGATTAATACGAATCTCAGATTAATACTTCACAGGCGTGACCGCGAAGATTTTAACCGGGATGTGTATAAGCGGCTGACAGACAAGCCCGTTGGCCATAGCCGCTAAATCCTTATCCCGGATTGGCAAACCTCATTTAGGAGGCCCCATGCGCACAAAAGAAATCATCCTAAGCTATACGGGCCAGCCGCTTCGCGAGCTCCTTTCAGCCATACCGGACGGCCGGTTCGGCGAGATTTCGGAGATTCGCCTGCGGGTCGGCAGGCCGGTCATCGTCTACATAAATTGCCGGGAGTTTTTCCTGTGCGCGAAAAACGGCGGCGAAAACGCCGGAGGCAGCCGCGCCGCGGCCGGCGCCGCGGCCTCCGGCCTGACGGGTTCAGTCTCCGCAGCCTACCAGGCCACGCGCGAGGACATAGCACAAATCCTGGAGCTGATAAGCGACTACTCCATCTACGCCTTCGAGGAGGAGATCAGGAGCGGTTACATAACCATCCCCGGCGGGCACAGGATCGGCCTGACGGGCCGCGCCTCGGTGGAGAACCGGGCCGTGCGCGCCCTGCGGAACATCAGCGGCTTCAACATCCGCGTGTCGCACCAGGTCATAGGCTGCGGGGAAAAGGTGGTCGGGCGGCTTTTGGACGGGCCTTCCGCTGAAAAGCGCCTTCTCAACACCCTCATAATATCGCCGCCCGCCTGCGGAAAGACCACCTTGCTCCGGGACCTGATAAGGCTTTTATCCGACGGGATACCCGGTGTTTTCGCCGGCGTGACCGTAGGCGTCGCGGACGAGCGCTCGGAGATCGCCGGCTGCTACAGGGGCGTGCCGCAAAATGACGTCGGGATGCGCACGGACGTGCTGGACGCGTGCCCGAAGGCGGAGGGCATGTCCATGCTGCTACGGGCGATGGGCCCGCGGATCGTGGCGGCGGACGAGCTGGGCGGCAGGAAGGACGCGGAGGCCGCGGAGGAGGTCGCGAACGCGGGCGTTGGGCTACTGTGCACGGCGCACGGCTACGGCCCGGACGATCTGCGCGGAAAGCCCGGTTTCGGCCCTCTGTTTGAGCAAAAAATATTCAAAAGGTTTGTCGTGCTTTACGGAGCCGGCAAGCTCGGGGGAATTTACGACGAGGCCGGCCGGACCGTGCGCGGACCCGGCGAGCGTACGGATCCGCCGGCCGCCGCGGCCTATGCTGCCCCATTCCGGGCTTAATTGCGCGGAACGGTCAGCCCGGCGGGGGTAAGATTCTTCGCTGCGCTCAGAATGACAATAAGGGGTTTATAGAGGTTACCTTTAGAGTTTCCAAGGGTACTCACGTTGTACCGGGAGGAACGGACATGCTTATCAAAACTCTCGCGGCGGCGCTGATTCTGAGCGCTTCGACGCTTATCGGCTTTTACCTCGGCGGCGCTTGCGGCTACAGGCTGCAAAACCTCAGGGACTGGAAGAGCGCCCTGTCCTTCCTGCGCGGGGAGATCGCCTTCGCGGCCCCGCCGCTTCCGGAGGCGCTTAAAAGCGCCGGGGCGCGCGTGTCCGGACGCGTCGGGGAGGTCCTGGCCGCCGTGGCGGAAAGCCTCGAACGCAAGGCGGGCGGCTTCTTCGAGATATGGTTCACGGCCGCCGGCGCGGCCAAAAACAAGTTCTTTCTGAAAACGGAGGACTGGGAACTCCTGACGGCCTTCTGGAAAAACCTCGGCAGCCTGGACAGATCCGCCCAGATCGACGCAATAAGCCTGACAATGGCGCAGATAGACGAGCGCGTCCTTCTGTTGTCCGACGCGGCGCAAAAAAGCCGCAAGATGTACCGAAGCCTGGGAATCCTGGGCGGGGTGCTGTTCGCGGTGCTGCTGTTCTAGCAGTTCATCCCAAAAGTATCTGCGTACTGTCATTCTGAGGCGAAGCCGAAGAATCTGCTTACTGTCATTCTGAGGCGAAGCCGAAGAATCTTAGATCCTTCGCTACGCTCAGGATGACAAACATCCCATCTGTTTTGATATGCGGCACTAGTGTTGCATCCGGCGAGAATTCGATGTTTGACACAGGTGACCTATTGTAGGGGCGATTATCAATCGCCCGAGGTTTTGCGGGCGGCTGATAGCCGCCCCCACAAGACCTTGCCGGATGAGATACTAGTTTCCAGTTTCCAGTTTCCAGCTTCCAGCTTCCAGTTTCCAGTTTCCAGGTTCTAGGTTCTAGTTTCCAGTTTCTAGTTTCTAGTTTCTAGCATCCAGTTTCCAGAAGGGAGTTCTCCAGTATGGACATACAGGTCGTCTTTAGGATCGCCGCGGTCGGGATCCTCGTCGCTGTCCTGAACCAGGTGCTGCAGCGCGCGGGCCGGGAGGAACAGGCCATGATGACCACCCTCGCCGGGCTGGTGCTGGTGCTGTTCTGGGTGATCCAGTATATCAGCGAGCTGTTCACCACGGTGCAGAGCGTGTTCAAATTGTAGGAACCGTAAAATTCGCAACAATAATGTTGAACGGTTCCTCGGGAGGGCGTGTCAACCCTTGGATATAGCCAGGATCGCGGCGCTTGGGATCGTGGCCGCGATTCTGGCCGTCGCCGTAAAGAGGCAGAGCGCGGAGTTCGCGCTGCTGATCAGCATTTCCGCCAGCGTGCTGCTTCTGCTCATTTTGACCCCGTGGCTGGGACAGGCAGTGGGCATTCTGGAGAACATCGCCTCGCTGGTCAACGCCGCCAGCGGCGCGGCGTACATCGGCCTGATACTCAAAATCATATGCGTCGCGTATATCGCGGAGTTCGCCTCCCAGGTCTGCGCGGACGCGGGGGAGTCCGCCATCGCCTCCAAGATCGAGCTCGGCGGCAAAGTCATCATCATGGTCATCTCCGCGCCCATCATCTCCGGGCTCGTGAGCCTGATAGCGGGGATTTTATGACGAAAATACGGCTTCTCCTGTTTCTCGCGGTTTTTCTCCCGCTCATGGCCGCGTTCTTCGCCCGCCCCGTCTCCGCCTCGGAGATCGGGGGAACGCAGGAGGACGTCTCCTCCCAGATAAACGGCGCGCTGGACGAGTTCGATTTCAATCCGCTGAGTGAAGCTTCCGGCCGGGATTTCAAGTCCTTGGTCACGTCGGCCGTAAACGGGAGCCTCGACCTGTCGTTTTCGGGAGTCCTGAGCGCGGTTCTGGGGATGCTTTTCCGCGAGCTCTCGCAGAACTGGGCTTTTATAAGGAACATCGCCGTTATCTCCATCCTGAGCGCGGTCCTCGGCAACCTCGCGGAGTCCTTCAGGAACAAGTCCGTCGGGGAGCTGGGGTTTTACGCCTGTTATATGGCCCTCGTGACGCTTCTGTTCGCCACGTTCCAGGTCACGCTCGGCATCCTGACGGACATGGCCGGGGTCGTCTCGGCGATCATGGGCGCGTCCATGCCGGTTTTGAGCGGGGTGCTGGCCGCGTCCGGGAACGTGGCCGGGGCCGCGGGCTTCACCCCGCTTTTCGCGGCAGCCGTGGAGGTCGTCGCCGTGTTCACCGGGCGCTTCATGGTGCCGCTTCTGACCGCCGCTTCGGCCATAGCCATCGTCAACTACCTGACGGAGCAGCAGATACTCTCCCGCCTGGCGGCTTTGCTCCAGAAAATCGCCGACTGGACGCTTAAAATCGCGGCGGTGGTATTCCTCGGCCTGCTGTCGATACAGAAGATCAGCGCGCCCGTCATCAACAACGCCGTGCTGAAAACCGCCAGGAGCGCGGCGGGAGCCGCGCCGGTCGTCGGCGGCCTCCTGGGCGGGGCGATGGACACGGTTTTGGTCTGGGGACAGGCCGTCAAAAGCGGCGTCCTGGCCGCCCTTGTCATAACGATCGTCTTGGCCTGCGCGCTGCCGCTCGTGAAGATTTTCGCCATGCTTCTTATTTATAAGGCGACGGCGGCAATCATCCAGCCGGCCTGCGACCCGCGCGTCGTGAAGTGCATAGACGGAATGGGCGCGTTCACGGCGCTGATTTTGGGCGCGGGCGCGGCCATAGCGGGGATGTTCATCGTGGCGGTGGTGATATTGCTGTCGTTTTAGATCCGTTTGGAGGGGGTTCCGTGTCCCTGTTGGCCCAATCCGTAAAAAGCATCCTTTACTTCGTGATCCTCATCGCCTTCACCGACATCATCATGCCGAACGCCAGGTATAAAAAGTACATAAAAATGGTCATGGGCCTGATCCTGATCCTCATGATCCTCACGCCGCTGGCGGGTTTCCTCGGCGGAAAGGGCTTGGGCGCCGCGGGCTATTCGGGCGCGCTGGCGGGGCTTCGGGCCGCGGAGAGCTCGGCCGGCGCGGCCGGCGCCGAGCCCGACGCCGAGTGGCGCGCGATGCTTAAAACGGCCTTCGACGAACAGGTAAAGGCGCAGCTGCGCGGCCTGGCCGCGGACGAGGGCCTCGAGCTTTTGGACGCGAGCGTCGGGACGAACGCGGACATCACACAAATAACCCGCGTCGACGCCGTGGTGCGCGAGGCGGAGCCCGAAAACGGCGGCTCCGCCAGGAAACCCTTTATAAGGATCGAGCCGGTGACCGTCGGCGGCGCGCAGGCCGGCGGCGACGCCAAAGTTGAGGCGCTAAAAAAATCAGTCTCGGACTTCTATAAAATAGCCGCCAATAATATATATATCAGTGTGCAAAAGAAAAACTGAGGCCAGGTGAGAGCATATGAAGAATCTGCCGGATTTTTTCAAAGGCAAGGGCGGAAAAGCCGCGCTGAACGGCGCGGTTCTGCTGTTGATCGCGGGCTTCGCCCTCTTCGCCCTGAACGGGATCTTCCAGAAAAACACCGGCGCGGGCGTCAAGGCCCCCGACGCCGGAACGCAGGCGGAGGCCTCCGCCTCGGCCTCCTGCGGCGACTACGAGCTCGGCCTGGAGCAAAGGCTCGAGGACACCCTGTCGCAGATGGACGGGGTCGGCAAGGTCAAGGTCATGCTGACTTTGTCGTACGGGAAGGAGCTCACCGTCGCCCAGGACAGCGTCACCAGCGGTTCGGACATAAGCGAGACGGATTCGGGAGGGGGGACGCGCACAACCAAGACGACGAGCGCCGACACGAAGAACATAATCATCCAGGACAGCGGCGGCAGCGACACGCCTTTGATCGTGAAGGAGGCCCGGCCAAAAGTGGAGGGGGTGGTCGTCGTGGCGGAAGGTGGGGGCAGCGCGTACGTCCGGGACGCCGTGACAAAGGCGGTCGGGGCGGTGCTGGGCGTGGCGGTGCACAAGATACAGGTTTTCAAAATGAAATAGCGCAAAATGGTACTAGAATGCGCGGCAGGCGCATATATCAATAGAAAAAGCAAAATATTACCGGGAGGTAGAAAATGTTCAAGCTGAAAAGAAATCAAATCATAATCACGGCGCTGGTCGTAATGATCGCCGTGGCCGGGTATCTGAACTATGTCGGAAGCAAGAACCCAGCGGATTCCGGCGGGATAGCCCTGAACGACCAGGGCGAGGTGAGCGCGCTCATCCCGGACACCCTCGGCATGACGAACGCGGCCGACGAAACGTCTATCGGCGATGCGATAGCCTTTGACGACAACCCGACGATCGACACGACCATGAGCCAGACCGGCGCGGCTTCGACGGACGGCGCGGCGGCGGACGCGGCTTTGACAGGCGCCGCGGCAGATACGTCCCTGACAGGCGCGTCGGCGGACACGTCCTTGACCGGTACCGCGTCCGACACCTCTTCGACAGTTACCGCGGCTGACACGTCTTCGTCAGTTACCGCCGCCGACACGTCCATGACCGGCACGACACAGGCTGGCGCGGCCTCCGACGCGGCTTCGTCCGACGCGGCGCAGGTTTCCAGCGGAGCCGTGGACAACGGCACCGGGACGCAGACGGACAACGGAAAGGCCGTTTTCGTGAACACGTCGAACGACTCTTCCTATTTCGTGCAGGCGAAGCTCGACCGCGAGCAGGCCCGCTCCAAGGAGAAAGACCTTCTGACCGACATCATCAACAACACGAACATAGAGCAGACGCAGAAGGCGCAGGCCGGCGACGCGATGCTCGAGATCATCAAGCGCATCGAGAAGGAGACGGCCGCTGAGGCCATGATCGAGTCTAAGGGCTTCTCCGAGGTGTACGTGCGCATCGACGACACCAGCGTGGACGTGGTGGTCAACAAGGCCGCGCTGACCGACGCGGAAGTCGCCCAGATCGAGGACATTGTGAAGAGAAAGACCGGCATGGCCGTGGATCAGATACACATCAGCCCGATGCGGTGAGGCGCAGGTAAATAGGTTTAGCGGTTGACATTTTGCGGGTATTTGGGTGTAATGGGCCAAAATTGGAGAAGAGGGCGTCGGCGATTGACGCCCTCTTGTTATATACCTGATGCTTAAAAATACCGGATGCTGAAAACATTTACCGACGATGTCGACAGAGGAAGTTAATGTTTTCGCACTTCCGGTATAATTTCATGCGGGCATGTACAATCCTTGTTGACAGTCAGGAAAATTCTGCTATAATGACCGTAAACGATAATCATTATCGTTTATAGGATAAACAAAAGGAGGAGCCGTATGAAAAAATTTGTATGCTCGGTTTGCGGATATGTGCACGAGGGGGACGCTCCGCCCGAAAAGTGCCCGCAATGCGGGGCGCCGGCGTCGAAGTTCAGCGAGATGGCGTCCGCCGGGCTTGTCTTTGCCGACGAGCACAGGATCGGCGTCGCCAAGGGCGCGGACCCCGAGGTCGTCGAAGGGCTGAGGATGAACTTCACCGGCGAGTGCACGGAGATCGGCATGTACCTCGCCATGAGCCGACAGGCCGACAGGGAAGGCTATCCCGAGGTGGCCGAGGCTTACAAGCGCATAGCGTTCGAGGAGGCGGAACACGCCTCGAAGTTCGCCGAGCTTTTGGGCGAAGTCGTAGAGCCGTCTACGAAGAAAAACCTGGAGCTTCGCGTGGCGGCGGAGCACGGCGCGACCCAGGGCAAGAAGGATCTGGCCACAAAGGCCAAGCAGCTGAATCTGGACGCGATCCACGACACCGTGCACGAGATGTGCAAGGACGAGGCCAGGCACGGCAAGGCGTTCGAAGGGCTTCTGAAGAGATATTTCAGCTGATTGGCGCCGGCCTCAAATATGAAACAGTATTAGAAGCGGCGCGAACTCGCTTGCCCGTTGCGATAAACATGTCATGGCATACCAAAAACAGCCGTCCTCCCCATACCCCGGGAGCGGCTGTTTTTTCCAGTCTCCAGTTTCCAGTTTCCAGTCTCTAGCTTATATACTTCTTCATATTCTTCAGCGCGCTCTTCTCCAGCCTCGACACCTGCGCCTGGCTGATGCCTATCTCGTCCGCGACTTCCATCTGCGTCTTACCCTCGAAAAACCGCAGGTTCAGGATCAGTTTCTCCCTGTCGTTCAGCCGCTTAAGGGCCTCCGTGAGGGAGAGGTTTTCCAGCCAGCTGCTGTCCGTGTTCTTTTCGTCGCTGACCTGGTCCATGACAAAGATCGCGTCGCTGCCGTCGTGGTATATCGGCTCGAAGAGGGAGATGGGGTCCTGGATCGCGTCCAAAGCGAAGATCACGTCCTCCTTGGGCATGTCCAGCTCCTTGGCTATCTCCTCGATGGTCGGCTCCTTCGAGTTCTGGCTGATCATCCTCTCCTTGACCTGGAGGGCCTTGTAGGCCGTGTCGCGCAGAGAGCGGCTCACGCGGATGGAGTTGTTGTCCCGCAGATACCGGCGTATCTCCCCGATTATCATCGGCACCGCGTAGGTCGAAAACTGCACCCCCTGGGTCACGTCAAAGTTGTCTATGGCTTTTATGAGGCCAATGCAACCGACCTGGAAGATGTCGTCCACATACTCGCCCCTGTTGTTGAAGCGCTGTATGATGCTCAGAACCAGACGAAGGTTGCCGTATATGTATTTTTCCCGGGCCGCCTCGTCCCCCGCTAAAATCCTTTCAAAGAGCTGCTTCTTTTCGTCGCTTTTAAGAACCGGAAGTTTAGATGTGTTGACCCCGCAGATTTCCACTTTGCTGTTCAATGGCGATCCCTCCGGAAGAAACTCATACCGGTCCCGATGCGGAACCCGTACCCGCTGTCGTTTTTGTCGTTTCGTTTGAAATTGAGCTTCAAACTTCGCGCGAAACGCCCCTGAATATTGGTCGTTTCACGCTCGTTTTCAGCTCATTTCAAATCGGAACGACTTAGTCGTTTCGTTTGAAATTGAGCTTCAAACTTCGCGCGAAACGCCCCTGAATATTGGTCGTTTCACGCTGGTTTTCAGTTCATTTCAAATCGAGACGACAATAATAAGTCCTTGTCATGCTATAGAATCTTTTCCCCCGGAGGGAAAATTATACTTGGTAAATTGTTGCAAAGACGGTGTATAAGGGGCGTCCCCTACGATGTGGCGTGAAACCCGGCACAACGCCCGTTTGCTTTTTGGGCCGGGATATAGTAGTATACCCGTAAGATAAGATACGCGAGGAGGATTTACATGACCGAACTGACAACCAAAGAACGCATCTCCAGGATGTTCGCGCACAGGGACGCCGACCGCGTGCCGATCACGGACGACCCGTGGTCGAGCACCCTGGCGCGGTGGCATAGGGAGGGAATGCCGGAAGGCATGGACTTCCGGGACTATTTCGGGATCGACAAGTTCTCGTCTATAGGCGTGGACAACTCGCCGCGCTACCCCGAAAGGGTTTTGGAGGATACCGCCGATTACACGGTCACCACCTCCAATTTCGGCGTCACCATGAAACAGTGGAAAAACGTCAATTCCACGCCGCAGTTTCTGGAACACACGATCGTGGACTCCGACTCCTGGCGAAAGGCCAAGGAGCGCGTCACCCCGACGGACGACAGGATAAACTGGGGCTGGCTGCAAAAGAATTATAAGAGGCTGCGCGACGAGGGGCAGTGGATCAGCGCGTTCCTGTGGTTCGGTTTCGACATATCGCACTCGTGGATATCCGGGACGGAGCGGGTGCTGATGGCTATCGCCGAGGAGCCGGAATGGCTGACGGACATGATCGGGCACATGCTGGACGTGTCGCTCACGCTGTTCGACAGGGTCTGGGACGCGGGCTACACGTTCGACTCCGTCACGTGGTGCGACGATATGGGTTATAAGCACAACCAGTTCTTTTCGCTCAACACTTACAGGGAATTTTTGAAGCCTTACCACCAGCGCGCCATAGACTGGGCGCACGGCAAGGGCGTCGTGGCGGAGCTCCACTCCTGCGGGGACGTGAACCCCCTTGTGCCGGAGCTCGTCTCGATGGGCCTGGACGGCCTGAACCCGCTGGAGGTCAAGGCGGGCATGGACCCTGTCGCTTTGAAAGGGCGGTACGGCGGCAAACTGCTGCTGCACGGCGGCGTCAACGCTTTGCTCTATGAGGACGAGGAGGCGCTTGCCGCCGAGATCAAGCGGATTTTGCCGATTATGAAGGAAAACGGGGGTTATATTTTCTCGACGGACCACTCCGTGCCGTCGGTCGTCAGCCTGGAGGAGTTCAGAAAGGTCGTGGAATTGGCGAAGGAATATGGAAAATACTGAAT
>WQUN01000033.1 GCA_009782085.1 Bacillota bacterium | reverse complement strand
GCCGCCTGATCTCCTCCTGGGAGAAGCCCTTTTTAAGGCTTTCGATCAGCGCGAGCAAAACCATATGCACGCGGGTATAATACCGTTTCTCCCTGGGCAAAGGCAAAAGCCCCGCCCGGACATAGTTCTGGATCATCGGCTTGGTGAAAAAAACGCCCTGCCGCCCGAAGTAGCGGATCACCTGGGAGATGGTCAGCTCGTCGTTATAATCGCGTATGCCGCGGAGCGGGTCGGGCAACGGCTTTTTCTCATCCATCGCTCCCGCCCCCCTTTTGGCCGCGGAGTTCCTCCGGAAAGTCCGGAACCGCATTGCAGCCGTCATTCCGGGCGCAAGAGAAATACCTTTCCCCGATTGTCACGCCGCCATTTTGGGACAAAGACCCTTCGCTTCGCTCAGGGTGACAATCGGAGTCAAATGACTTCCGGGAGCGCGAATCGGATTGGCCTGCGGCTTCCTGGGACTGCTGGCGGCCGGCGGCTTCCGAAAGCGGCGGATCGGGCAGCGAACAGCCGGCGGTCTCCGGGGACTGCTGGCGGCCGGCGGCTTCCGAAAGCGGCGGGTCGGGCAGCGAGCGCCCCGTGTGCCCGAACCCGCCTTCCCCGCGCTCCGTTTCGCCGAGCGTTTCGACGAGCTCAAAGACAGGCGTCTCGATTCTGTTAATGACCATCTGCGCGACTCTGTCGCCCCTATGCACAATGAAATCCTCTTTGCCGTGGTTTATCATGATGATCTTTATCTCTCCGCGGTAGTCCGAGTCCACCGTCCCGGGCGCGTTCGCGACAGTTACCCCATATTTGGCGGCCAGGCCGCTGCGCGGGCGGATCTGGGCCTCAAAGCCCCTGGGCAGCGAGATGCGCACGCCGGCGGGTATGAGTTTGATCTCCCCCGGCTTGAGCGCAACCTCGTCCCGCACGTCCGCGTACAGGTCCATCCCGGCCGCGCCTTCGCTCATGCGAGCGGGCAAGGGCAGGTCTTCCGATCCGGGAGTCCTGGCGATTAGAAATTTCCCCGCGTCACTTGTATTCATTGTCCAAAATCCCCTCAAAATCCAGGCCGCCTACGTCCCCGACGGCGGACAGGCCGGCCCTCTCCCCTTTGAACACGTCCCCGACAAGCGCGTACAGCCTCTCCAGGCTGACCGCGTCGATCCTGGCTATCAGCTCGTCCACCGGCAGGACCCGCTCCAGCATCAGTGTGGCCTTTCCTATGGCGTTCATCCGGCTGGCCGTGTTCTCCAAGCTCAGAATGTAGTTGCTTTTAAGCTGCTCCTTGGCCTTGGCTAGCTGTCCCTCTGTTATCCTGTCGGAGCCGAGCCGGTTTATCTCCCCGAAAATCAGGGCGATCATGTCTTTGACCTGATTTTTCGCGCAGGCGGCGTAGACGGAGAACAGCCCCGCGTCGGAGTAGCCGGAGTTGTACGAATATATCGAATAGGCCAGGCCGCGCTCCTCGCGGATGGACTGGAAAAGGCGCGAGCTCATCCCGCCGCCGAAGATCGTGTTGAACACGGACATGTCGTAGGTACGGTCGGACCTCATCGGCACGCCCGGAAAGCCCAGGCATACGTGCACCTGCTCGATGTCCTTCTCCCTGACGATAACGCCGGGGGAGTAGACGGCCGCGGACGGCGGGGCGGAGGACGCGTAAGCGGCGGACGAATAAACGTGGCTGTTTCGCGCGGCGGCGGCCGGCTGGATATTTGGCCCGTCGGCGGCCGACAAGGCGTCAGACGGCCCGGAATCGAACGGGCGGGCGTCGGACGGGCGGGTAATGGACGCGCTGGCGTCGGACGGCCGGGCATGGAAGCCCGACCCTACGGCGCCCGGCCGCCCCGGCATTTCCATGCCCGGCCGCCCCGGCCCGGTCATGCCAGGCCGCCCCGCGTTCGCGTCCCTGAATCCGGGAAAACGCTTTTCCAGCTTCTTTACTGTGTCCGATACGTCGAAATTCCCGGCCAGGGCCAAAACGGTGCTCTCCGGGACGTAATGCCGCTTGAGATAGTCCACGAACGACCTGTGCCCAAACCTGGAGATCGTCTCCGGCGCGCCCAGTATCGACCGGCCGAGGGGATCGTCCTTCCAGGTGTTGAACTGGAGCAGGTCGTGCACGAGCTCGTCCGGGGTGTCCTCGTACATGCTTATCTCTTCCAGGATGACGTTGCGCTCTTTCACGATGTCCTCCCGGGCGAATTTCGAGTTGAAAAACATGTCCCCAAGCACGTCCAGCGCCGTGTCGAAGTGCGTGTCCAAAGTCAGCGTGTAGTAGCAGGTGTACTCCTTTGCCGTGTACGCGTTGATCTGCCCGCCTATCGCGTCCATGTCGTCAGCGATCTGCTTCGCGCTGCGGTTTTTCGTGCCCTTGAACAGCATGTGCTCGATAAAATGCGAGATGCCGCCCGAGGCCGCGTCCTCATGCCGCGAGCCGTTTTTCACCCATATCCCGAATGACACGGAGCGGACGTGGGGGATCGGCTCGAGGACGGCGCGGAGGCCGTTGGGGAAAGTCAGGGATTCTATGGGCATGGGGTGAGGCTCCTGTTGGACTTAATCTCGTATCGGTATAAACCCAAATCTATCCGTATAATTTTGATGGATGTGCCAATATATTTTGGAGGGGCAAATTTCTCCGCCCCTCCAAACCAGCCCCTAGTTTAGGTTGTCCTTATCCGGCGTACCCTTTTCTCCGCCGGCAGCCGGGCCGTCATTGATTATTGACTTCCATGTTTCGATGACAAACTGCACGTCGCCTTTTTCCAGGAGCCTGACGGTCATCTTAGCCAGTAATTCCAGCTCTTTAGATGTCATATGGATTTCCACTCCTTTTTCAGAAAAATCGCGGCAGTCATTAGTTTATATAAATCAGGTTCCTAGTTTCTGTCCCGCCGTTCGCGGCCGCCCCGGTCGCCGCCGCTTCTCTCCCGGCCGCCCCGGTCGCCGCCGCGCCTGTCGCCGCCTCCGCCTCCGCGGTATCCGCCGCGGTCGCCGCCGCCGTGTTCCCGGCGCTCGCGCGGGACGTATTCGCGCTCCGGCTCGTCCGGCCTGTTCGGGTCGGGCGGGAGCAAAGCCTTGCGCGACAGGTTTATCCTGCCCTGGTCGTCTATCTCGATGATCTTCACCGTGACCTCGTCGCCGATGTTCAGCACGTCCTCGACCTTGTCGATCCGCTCGCGGGCGATGTTGCCGATGCGGATGAGCCCTTCCTTTTCCGGCGCTATCTCCACGAACGCGCCGAAGGTCATTATCCGCGTGACCTTGCCGGTGTAAACGCTGCCGACCTCCGGGTCGTGCGCGATGGCGTTGATCATGTTGACGGCCTTCCGGATGCTCTCCGGGTCGCGCGAGACGACGAATATCCTGCCGTCGTCCTCGGTGTCGATCTTGTCCACGCCGGATTCCTCGATGATGCGGTTGATGACCTTGCCCTTCGAGCCGATGACCGCCGCGATCTTGTCCACGTCGATCTTCACGATGGCGATCTTGGGCGCGTAAGGCGAGATCTCCGGCCTGGCCTTGTCTATGACCTTGTTCATGACCTCGTCGAGGATGTAGTTCCGGGCGATATGGGTCTGCTCCAGCGACTTTTGGATGATCTCGGGCGTCAGGCCGTCGATCTTGATGTCCATCTGGATGGCGGTGATGCCCTCCCTGGTGCCGGCGACCTTGAAGTCCATGTCGCCGAAGAAGTCCTCCAGGCCCTGGATGTCCGTCAGCAGCACGAACTCGCCGCCGCCGCCGGTCACCAGCCCGACGGAGATGCCCGCCACGGGCTTCTTTATAGGCACGCCGGCGGCCATAAGCGACAACGAGCTCGCGCAGACGCTGCCTTGGGACGTGGAACCGTTGGAACTCAAAACCTCGGAGACGAGGCGTATCGCGTAGGGGAACTCCTCCTCGGTCGGTATCATCGGCAGAAGCGCGCGCTCCGCCAAAGCGCCGTGGCCGATCTCCCGGCGGCCGGGGCCGCGGGAGGGCTTCGTCTCGCCGACGGAGAAGCTAGGGAAGTTGTAGTGGTGCATATACCGCTTGCTTTCCTCCATGACGTCCAGGCCGTCGAGCCGCTGGACCTCGCTCATGGAGCCCAAAGTTGTGACCGTCAGCACCTGGGTCTGCCCGCGCTTGAAGAGCGCGGAGCCGTGCGTCCTCGGGAGCAGGTCGATCTCGGCGGAAAGCGGGCGTATCTCGTCGAGCCTCCGGCCGTCCGGCCGCTTGTGGTCCCTGAGGATCATCCGGCGGACCGTCTCCTTCTCGAACTTGTATATCGCGTCGCCCATGACGGCGGCCATCTCGGCGTCGTCGCCCTCGAAGGACGGCATGACGTTCTCCAGGACTTCCTCCGTGATGAGGGAGACGCGCTCGTCCCGCTCCTGCTTAAGGTCTGTGAACACGGCCTCCTCCATGCGCAGGTCCGTGATATATTCGCGCACGCGGTCGTAAATCTCCTGGGGCACCTTGTGCTCGGTATAGCTGTGCTTATCCCTGTGATTCTCGGCTACGATCCCGTCGATGAACTTTATGACTTTCTTGTTTTCCTCGTGGGCGAAGCATATCGCGTTGAACATGTCCTCGTCGGAGACCTCGTTTGCCCCGGCCTCGATCATGATGACCTTGTCCCTCGTGGAGGCCACGGTCAGGGCCAGGACGCTCCGTTCGCGCTGCTCGGCGGTGGGGTTCACCACGAACCCGCCGTCTATCATGCCGACGTTTATGGAAGCCGTCGGCCCTGAAAACGGGATGTCGGAGATCGACAGGGCGATCGACGAGCCGATCATGGCCGCGACCTCCGGGCTGCAGTCCTGGTCGACGGAGAGCACGGTGGCCACGACGCTGACGTCGTTGCGGTAGTCGTGGGGGAACAGCGGCCTTATCGGCCTGTCTATCAGCCTGGAGGTTAGGATGGCCTTCTCGGTCGGCCGCCCCTCGCGCTTGATGAACCCGCCGGGTATCTTGCCGACGGAGTAGAGCCGTTCCTCGTAGTCGATGCTCAGGGGGAAGAAGTCGATCCCCGCCCTGGGTTTGTCCGAAGCGGTGGCCGTGACCAGCACGACCGTGTCGCCGTAGCGCATCAGCGCCGCGCCGCCGGCAAGCTCCGCCACGCGGTCGATCTCGACTGAAAACGGCCTCCCGGCAAGCTCCATTGCGTACGTTTTGTGCATAGAAAACTCCTCTCGCGTTTTTGTGCGGAACGGTCGGGGATGGAACCCCGACCCTACATAATTTGCGTGCCCGTAGGGGCGCGGTCGGGGATGGAACCCCGACCCTACACAATTTATCTGCCCGTAGGGCGCGGTCGGGGATGGAACCCCGACCCTACACAATTTGCGTGTCCTCGCTTTCACGACGTCGGATTCTGTCCGTAGGGGCGGGCTTCCATGCCCGCCCGCGATGACGTTCGCCAAGCCTGCGTTGCTACTTGCGCAATCCCAGTTTGCCGATCAAGTCGCGGTATTTCACGACGTCGGATTCCTTGATGTAGTTCAGCAGGCCCTTCCTCTGGCCGACCATCTTAAGCAGGCCCCGCCTCGAGTGGAAGTCCTTGGGGTGGGTCCGCAGGTGCTCCGTGAGGTGGTTGATCCGCTCCGTCAGGAGCGCCACCTGCACCTCGGGCGAACCGGTGTCGCTCTCGGTCCGGCCGTATTTCGCGACGATTTCCTTTTTGTCGATCATACTACTCCTCCTAGTTTAGTATATACCCAATACCAAATGTAATTAGTATACACGCTAAGACGAGGCCGGAGATTCCGTCGTCCTGGCGGGGGCGGATGTAGTGTAGCATATCGGCTTGAGATTTGCAAGGATTTGAAACGCGTTATACCGTATAAAAACATCCTGAACAGCGGCGGTATTAACATTCTTTTTGCTGGAAATAATAGTTATATATTATACCAGACAGGTATCCGGGGGGCAGCTCCAATGGAAAAATTCATAGTAAACGGCGGCAGGCCGCTCGCCGGGACGGTGCGTATCGGCGGGTCCAAGAACGCCGTCCTGCCGGTCATGGCCGCCGCGCTTCTGACCGGTGAAAAATGCGTTATAAGGGGAGTCCCGCGCCTCAGCGACGTCGCGGCGATGGAGGATATTCTGGAGAGCCTGGGCGCGTCTGTCAAATGGGATAAGCGAGCCGGCGTGATCACAATCGCGGCGGATGGGCGGCTGCTGCCGGAGGCCTCCTACGAGCTTGTCAGCAGGCTGCGCGCGTCGTTTCAGATAACGGGCCCGCTCCTGGCCAGGACGGGCAGCGTGAAGATACCTATGCCGGGCGGCTGCGCGATAGGCACCAGGCCGGTCGATCTGCACCTGAAGGGCCTGGCGGCGCTCGGCGCGGAGATCGAGCAGGAGCACGGGTTTGTCCGGGCGAAGGCGCGCAGACTCGAGGGCGCGAAGATATACCTGGACTTCCCGAGCGTCGGCGCGACCGAAAACATCGTCATGGCGGCGGTTTTGGCCAGGGGGCAGACAGTCCTTGAAAACAGCGCCGTGGAGCCGGAGATCGTCGATCTGGCCAACTTCCTGAACTCCGCCGGGGCCGACATACGCGGCGCGGGCACCGACACCATCAAGGTGAACGGCGTAAAAGAGCTCCGGGCGACCGATCACACCATCATCCCGGACAGGATTGAGGCCGGGACTTTCATGGTCGCGGCGGCGGTGACCGGAGGCGACGTGACCCTGACAAACGTGGTCTGCGACCATTTAAAGCCCGTGATAGCGAAGCTCAAGGAGGCGAACGTGTCGGTTTCCGAGACCGCGAAGGGGTTGAGGGTATGCGGCGCCAAAGGCGGCGCGGCCGTCGCCTCCGACATAAAGACGTTGCCGTATCCCGGTTTCCCGACGGACATGCAGGCGCAGTTCATGGCGCTTTTGGCGACGGCCAGAGGCACCAGCATCGTGACCGAGACCGTGTTTGAAAACAGGTTCATGCACGTGGGGGAGTTGAAGCGCATGGGCGCGGACATAAAGATCGACAGCCGGAGCGCCGTGCTCGAGGGCGTCGGCAGGCTCATGGGCGCCCAGGTGCGCGCCACCGACCTGCGGGCGGGCGCGGCTTTGGTCCTGGCGGCGCTTGGCGCGAGCGGAGCGACGGAAATCGACGACATATATCACATCGACAGGGGATACTGCCAGCTGGACCAGAAGCTCCAGAGCCTCGGGGCGGACATCAGGCGGGTCAATGACGGGGCATGACGGGACATGACGGCAAAACAGCCTTGAAGGTTGAATTGTCGAACAGTCAAAATTCAGCCAAAATCATGCCTGTTGCCGCAAATTGAACCGGTTTCCTCAAATATTGACGCGATTTTTTCGACGCATTCAAAATCTGAAAGGCTGTCGTTTTCAATGACGG
>WQUN01000032.1 GCA_009782085.1 Bacillota bacterium | reverse complement strand
CTTGAGGACGTTTTTGTTGTTTTGCATGAAAACCTCTCCGTTTTCCCGCGTTGACGAAATTGCGGGAAATGCTTGGTTATTGAAGTATATGAGAGGTTTTCGGGGGTTATGAGGGGACGCCTCTGTCAGCGGCCCGTGGAACGTCGGATATTTTGACTCTGCGCAATGCTTATTTTGTGTACTGCGGATTTAATGTTGCTTATAATAACGGTCTTCCTTCCATTTTACCGGGTTTTCGTCTATATATTGCCATATGCGCCGGTAATCCTCTTCATTGCGAACAACATGGTCGTAGAAACGTGGCTGCCAAATCGGATAACCCGCCCATTTTGTAACATATGACTTTATGCTGCGGATTGTCTGTTGTAGGGACGACCGCCCCCGGTCGTCCGCATTCTGCCCAATATCCACAATCATATGTATGTGATTTGGCATGATAACATATTTATCGATTTTTACGTTGTTGTTATTTGCGATTTTAATTGTGTCATTTACACATTCCCCCAACGGCGTCAATTCGACAAACGGACGACCGGGGGCGGTCGTCCCTACAAACGGACGACCGGGGGCGGTCGTCCCTACAAACGGACGACCGGGGGCGGTCGTCCCTACAAACGGACGACCGGGGGCGGTCGTCCCTACTACGACGCTGCCCAACAATGATCGACAGTCTTTAACGCATATCGTTATGAAATAATACCCCGCCTGTGCGTAATCATATCCCTCCAATCGAATGATTTTTCTCTTTGGCAGTTCTCTCCCCATGAGATCACCCGCTATCGCAAAATTTATGACAATAAACGAAGCATATTGTTCCGGTAAGATTCACAAATTCACATCCCCTTCATCTTCCCGTACAACTCTATATACCTCTCCGCGGACTTGTCCCACGAAAAATCGCTCTCCATGCAGTTTTTCACGAGCCGCGCCCATTCGTCCCGGTCGCCGTAAAGTTTCAGCGCCTCGTTCACGGCCCACATCATCCCCCGGGCGTCGTAGTCGCGGAAAACGAAGCCCGTGCCGCGTCCGGTCGCCGGGTCATAGTTCGCGACGGTGTCCGCCAGACCGCCGGTCATGCGCACGATCGGCACGGAGCCGTAGCGCATCGCGAAGAGCTGCCCCAAGCCGCAGGGCTCGAACAGCGACGGCATGAGGAACATGTCCGACGCGGCGTATAGCCTCTGCGCCAGTTCGTCGCTGAAAAAGATGTTCGCGCTGACCTTGTCCGGCGCGCGCCAGGCGTAGTGACGGAAGAGGTTCTCGTAGCGGCCGTCGCCCGTGCCCAGGACCGCCAGCTGGACGTCCTTGCCGATAAGCTCGTCCATCGCCACGGCGACCAGGTCGAGCCCCTTCTGGTCGACCAGCCGCGAGATTATCGCGATCATCGGGACGTCCCGCGCGGGGAGGCCGAGCTGCTCCTGCAGCCTGGCCTTGTTGACCTTCTTCCCCTCCGGGGCTTCGGCGCTGAAGCGCTCGAATATGCGCGGGTCGGCGGCGGGGTCGTTTTTGGCCGCGTCGATGCCGTTCGTTATGCCGAACATGCGGTCGCCGCGGCTCCGCAGGAGGCCCGCCATGCCGTAATCGAACAGGCCGCCCGAAATTTCCCTCGCGTAGGTTTCGCTGACCGTGGAGACGGCGTCGGAATAGGCGATCCCGCCCTTCATATAGCTGACCTTGCCGTAAAACTCCAGCGCGCCGTTGGTGAAATATCCGTCGTTCAAGTCCACCGACCAGAGGATCTCGCGTCCGAACACGCCCTGATAGCGAAGGTTGTGTATCGTGAACAGGCTTTTCATGTCCTTGTAGAACGTGAAGCCCTTGTAGACGTCGCGGAGGTAGACGGGGCCGAGGCCGGTCTGCCAGTCGTTGAAGTGGATGACGTCGGGCCTGAAATCGGCCATGCTGAGGAATTCCACGGCGGCCTTCGAGAAAAAGGCGAAGCGCTCATAGTCGTCGTTGTAGCCGTACATTCCGTCCCTGCCGAAGTAGTAGTCGTTTTCTATCAGATAGACCGGGACGCCGCCCTCGCCGTCGAAGGAGTATACCGACGCGCTCTGCTTGCGCCAGGACAGGTGGATCAGAAAGCTGTCGATATATTTGAGGCCGCGCAGGTTGTCCTTGTTGACGCCGTAATAGCGCGGGAGCACGACGCGCGCGTCCACGCCCCTCTCGCGGAGCGCCTTCGGCAGCGAGCCGGCCACGTCGCCGAGGCCGCCGCTCTTGGAATAGGGGTTCACTTCCGGGGAGACTATCAGGATCCTCAGCCGGCCGTCGCCGGAACCGCCGGTTTTGGCGACGGTTTTTTCGCTTGCGGCGGGCGAAGGTTTTTCGGCGGGCAAAGGGTTTTGGACTTCCGTCGCGGCAGGGGCGGGTTCCGCTGCGGATACTCCGGCGGCCGTTGTTACATTGGACTGGCCGGTTCCCGCGGCGGATTTTGTTATTTTTGCCGCCGAGCCTGACTTAGCTCCGGATTTTGTTGTTCCGGCGGCCGGGCCGGCTTTCGCGGCGGATTTCCCTGTCCCGGCGGTCATATCGGTTTTCGGGCCGTTCTTTTTGCTGGTTTTAACGGGCATGTCGAATTTCCCCCTGTTATGCTGATATATCATATTGTATTGTCCGTGGGTTTTATTATATAATCATCGGCGGTGGTTGTAAACATCCACAGAAGGAGAATCCTATGATTTCCGCAAAAAAGCGCGCCGAGATCGCCCCCGAGTTCAAGTGGGACCTGTCGGCCCTGGCCCCGTCCGACGCGGAATGGCAAATTCGGTTCGACGCCGTCCAAAGCCGCCTGCCCGGTTTCGCGGCCTATAAAAACACCCTCGCCGCCTCCGCGCGAAACCTCCTCGCCTGCCTGTCCGAGGCCGACGGGATCGGCGAGAGCTTCGAGGCGGTCTACGTCTACGCCAATATGCGCAAGCACGAGGACGGCGCGGAGCCGGCCGGGCAGGGCATGGCCGAAAAGGCCGACACTTTGGCCGTGAAGCTCAGTTCCGCCACGTCGTTCATGGAGCCGGAGATACTGTCGATCCCGGCGGAGACGCTCGCGGCGTTCATGGCGGAAGAGCCAGGCCTCCGGGTCTTCGGGCACTACCTCGACAACCTGAACCGCCAGAGGGAGCACATCCTCTCCCCCGAGATGGAGGAGATGCTGGCGAACGTGGGCGAGATCGCCGTCGGCCCCGAAAACATCTTCGAAATGCTCAACGACGCGGACATGAAGTTCGGAAGCGTCGTCAACGAAAACGGCGAGGAGGTCGAAGTCACCCACGGCAGGTACGGCTCTTTGATGGAGAGCCCGAACAGGGACGTGCGCAGGAACACCTTCGTGACTTATTATGACTCGTTCCACAGGCTGAAAAACACTTTGGCCGCCACTTACGGCGCGAGCGTCAAAAAGGACCTTTTCTATTCCCGCGCCAGGAAATATCCGTCGGCTTTGGCCGCGTCGCTCTCGGGCAACAACATTCCCGAGGAAGTCTATATGAACCTGATAGCCACGGTTCGGGAGTTCCTGCCCCAGATGCACAGGTACGTCCGCCTCCGCAAGAAGCGGCTGAACCTGCCGGAGCTCCGCATGTACGACGTCTACGCGCCGATCGTCCCGGATATCGACACGAACATCGGCTATGACGACGCCTGGGGGAAGATCATGAAGGCCCTGGCGGTCATGGGGCCGGAGTACGCGCGCGTCCTGGAGACGGCGCGCGAAAGCGGCTGGATCGACGTCTACGAGAACGAGGGCAAGCGCAGCGGGGCCTACTCCTGGGGCGCGTACAGCGCGCACCCCTACGTGCTCCTGAACTACGACGGCAAGATCGACGACATGTTCACCATAGCCCACGAGATGGGCCACGCGCTGCACGCGCACTATTCCTGGACGACCCAGCCCCACGTCTACGGCGGCCACGGCATCTTCCTGGCGGAGGTGGCCTCCACCTGCAACGAGGCGCTGCTGATGGCCTGGCTTAGGGAGAACACGTCCGACCCCGCCATGAAGGCGTATCTGGTCAACTATTTCCTCGAGCAGTTCAAGGGCACGGTCTTCCGCCAGACGATGTTCGCGGAGTTTGAGCTCCACGTCCACGAAATGGCCGACAGGGGCGAGCCGCTGACGCTGGAGGCGCTGAACGCGTACTACAGGGGGCTCTGCGGGGCCTACTTCGGCCCGGACATGGTAATCGACAGTCAGATCGACATGGAGTGGGCCAGGATCCCGCATTTCTACAACGACTATTACGTTTTCCAGTACGCCACCGGCTTTTCGGCGGCCATCGCCTTCTCGAAGAGGATACTGCGGGAGGGAGAGCCGGCCGTCCGGGCGTACACGGAGTTTTTGAAAGGCGGCTCCAGCGTCTACCCGATAGACCTGCTGAAAACGGCCGGCGTGGACATGTCCGCGCCCCTGCCGGTGCGCGAGGCGCTGACGGTGTTTAAGGAACTGCTGGACGAGATGGAGAGTTTATAAACGGAGGGGCTGCTATGACCAAGGATGACTGTCTGTTCTGCAAAATAGCGCGCGGCGGGATACCGTCGTACAAAGTCTATGAGGACGGCGAGTTCATCGCCATCCTGGACCGGTACCCGCGCAACATGGGGCATACGCTGATAATCACGAAGGAGCACTGCGACGACCTGTTCGGCCTGCCGCCCGACGCGGCCGGGAGGCTTTTGCCGCTGGCGCAAAGGCTCGCCGCTAGGATCCGGGAGGCCACGGGCTGCGACGGCCTGAACCTCCTGCAGAACAACGGGGAGGCGGCCGGCCAGGAGGTCGGGCATTTTCATCTGCACATAATACCCAGATTTTTTGGGGACGGGGTGTCGCTGACAAGGGCCAAGGGGAGGCTGGACCCGGGGCCGGAGGAGTTTGAGAGAATGCTGAGGAAACTGAAACAGGAAGCGAAGGGATTATAAACGGGATTTATTGCTCCGTTCAGTATTTTCCCATGCGCCGCTGTTGTCACAAATTTCAAATTTTCATCCCGTCCTTGCATTTTTATCTTTCATGTGGTATATTACGCGTTGACACCGGCATTGGCGCGGGCTTCGGGGCCGAAAGGCGCCCCGCGCCGCCTATCGCCGGTGATCGCACACGCCGCTTGTCCGTTTTCCGGTGCCGGTTATGCCGGAGGCTGAAAACATTTTGCCGACGACGTCGGCAAATTGTACCGGAGTGCGAAAACATTAACCTCCTCATGTCGACGTCGTCGGTTAATGTTTTCGCGCTCCGGTATAGGCCAATGTTTTCGCGCTCCGGCGCAATGGGTTTGCGAAGGACCCGTTCCGGTGAAAACGCGCGGCGGAAGTCTAACCGGGAGGTATGCAGTTATGGCTGTGATTTCGATGAAACAGCTGCTGGAGGCGGGCGTCCACTTCGGGCATCAGACCAGAAGGTGGAACCCCAAAATGGCGGAGTATATCTTCGCCGAGAGAAACGGGATCTATATCATAGATCTCCAGAAGACCGTCAGGAAGGTCGACGAGGCCTACAAGGCCGTGGCGGAGGTCGTCCGCGACGGCGGGGAGATCCTCTTCGTCGGCACGAAGAAGCAGGCGCAGGAGTCGATCCGCGAAGAGGCGGAGCGCTGCGGCATGTTCTATGTCAACGAGCGCTGGCTCGGCGGTATGCTGACCAATTTCAACACCATCAAGAGCCGCATCCAGAGGTACAAAAGCCTCATGAACATGCGGGACAGCGGCGTATTCGACCAGCTCCCGAAAAAAGAGGTCGCCGCGCTCAACCACGAGCTAGAGAAGCTCGAGAAGAACGTCGGCGGCATCAAGGACATGCGCCAGGTGCCCGACGTGCTCTTCATCGTGGACCCGCGCAAGGAGCGCATCGCCATCCAGGAGGCGCGGAACCTGGGCATCCCGATAGTGGCCATCGTGGACACGAACTGCGACCCGGACGAGGTCGATTACGTGATCCCCGGCAACGACGACGCCATACGCGCCGTCAAGCTCATCGCCGGCAAGATCGCCGACGCGGTGGTCGAGGCCAGGCAAGGCGCGCAGTTCGAGACGACGGCCGAAAAGGCCGCGGACGCGGCCTCCTATGGGAACGGGGAGGACGAGATCGGCGAGGCCGAGGAGATCATGGGCGCCGGCGCCGACGACTACGAGCAGATGTAAATTATACAACAACATATAAATAAAGGAGCAAACGATATGGCCGTAACGGCGGCAATGGTTAAGGAACTGAGGGAGCGCACCGGCGCGGGCATGACCGACTGCAAGAACGCTCTCGTGGAGGCGGACGGGGATTTCGACCGCGCCATAGACATCCTGCGCGAGAAGGGGCTTTCGGCGGCGGCCAAGAAGGCCGGAAGGATCGCCTCCGAGGGCGTCGTGACGGCGCTTATCACCCCGGACAACGGCGTCGGGGTCATAGTGGAGGTCAACAGCGAAACGGATTTCGTGGCCAAGAACCAGGAGTTCCAGAATTTCGTGGCGGACGTGCTGGCGCAGGCCGCCGCCTCGGACGCGAAGAGCATGGACGAGTTCCATGTCGAAAAGTGGATCGCCGACCCGTCGGTGACCGTTAAGGAAGCCCTTACGCATAAAATATCCGTCATCGGCGAAAAGCTCGACATCCGCCGGTTCGATAAATTCGTCAGGACGGGAAACGGGGCCCTCGTAAGCTACATCCACGGCGGCGGGCGGGTGGCCGTCCTTTTGGAGATGCGCTCCGAAGTCGTGAACGACGCCCTGGTTGAGGCCGGGAAGAACGTCTGTATGCAGATCGCGGCGATGAGCCCGCAGTTCGTGCACAGGAACGAGATCCCGGAGGAGTTCCTGGCGAAGGAAAAGGAGATACTCACCCAGCAGGCGCTCAACGAGGACAACCCCAAGCCGCGCAATATCATCGAGAAGATGATCGCCGGCCGCCTGGAAAAGAACCTCAGGGAGCTCTGCCTGCTGGATCAGGAGTACGTGAGGGATTCCGAGCTGACCGTCGGGAAGTACCTGGAGGGAATCGGCAAGGAGATCGGCTCCGCGATAACCGTGACGCGCTTCATGCGCTACGAGACCGGCGAGGGCCTGGAGAAAAAGGCGAACAATTTCGCGGAGGAAGTCAGCAGGCAGCTAGATACTAGAAACTAGAAACTAGAAACTAGAAACTAGAAGCTGGAAACTGGAAGCTAGAAGCTAGAAGCTGGTACATCATCCCAGAAGTAACTGCTCATTGTCATTCTGAGGCGAAGCCGAAGAATCTTAGATCCTTCGCTACGCTCAGGATGACATTTGGGCCTTTATTTACGATACGTTGTACTGGAAGCTGGAAGCTAGTACATCATCCCAGAAGTAACTGCTCATTGTCATTCTGAGGCGAAGCCGAAGAATCTT
>WQUN01000031.1 GCA_009782085.1 Bacillota bacterium | reverse complement strand
ATCTCGGTCACGGTGATGAGACAGCCGCGGGCGTCGGCGAACGACGCGGTTTTTTCGTAAGGGTTGCCGTCATTCGAGAAAGCGGGGTAGCACAGTATGATCCTGTCCGTCGCGTTTGCCGCCAGGTCCAGCAGCGGCTTCCAGGACAAGTCGCCGTAGATGTTGTATTCGCTTTTGTCGCCGGGGTCCTGCGTGTACCCGTTGATTTCATAGAAGCACACGGGCGGCCGGTCTACCGGTCTGCCCTCCAGCGTGCGGGTGAGGCGTTCCCTTCGCGTCATTGTCCGGCCCCCGTTTTGAAAATTAGAGCATATCGGCCCATTCCGTATAGTATAAATAGCATGAAAATAAATTGCAATCTTTATTTGGGTGAATTATAATGGGGGGCGTTGAGACGGGTAGGGGAGAGACTTCATGAGCGCCATCATCCTTATCGGCGGTTATCCCGGAGCCGGCAAAACAGCCTTTTCTCTGCGCCTGTCGGCCGAGCTGGGCATACCGTGTTTCAACAAGGATCACATGAAGAACGTGCTTTGGGAGCATTTTCGGTTCAGCACCAGGGAAGAGAGCCTGAGATTCAGCATGGCGGCCTTCGGGCTTCTGCGGTACGCCGCCGAGCGTTTCATAAAGGCGGGCAAGCCGGCGATCATCGAGAGCAATTTCCGGCCGCCCGAGGCCGAGGCCCTGAAAAGCCTGTTTGACGAGACTTCCTGCCGTTCGCTGGCGTACCTGTTCGTGGGCGATCTCCGCGCTATTCACAGGCGCTTCGTCGAGCGCGAAAGCCTGCCGGAGCGCGGCGAGGGGAACCGTATGCACGGGCTGTCGGATGATTTCGGGGATTTCGCCGAGGGCGTAAAAACGCTCGGCGAGGTCGATTTCGGCGGGAAAACCGTCCGCGTGGACGCCACGGACTTCGGGAAAGTGGATTACGAGGGGCTTATAAGGGAAGCCGTTGAATTTATCGGGGGGATGAACCTATGACCGCCTTTCAGGCCGTGATCCTCGGCGTCGTCCAGGGCTTCGCGGAATTCCTGCCCATTTCCAGCTCCGGGCATCTGGTTTTGCTGCAGGCCGTCTTCGGGATAAACGAGCCGATGATGACATTCGACGTGATTTTGCACCTGGGTTCGCTGGTGGCGGTGTTTTTCGCGCTGTGGGGCGATATCTGGGCGATTCTGCGGCATCCGATACAGAAAATGACCGGCCTTCTGATCGTCGCGACGATCCCCGCCGTCGTCGCGGGGGCGCTTTTCAAGGATAAACTGGAGGCGCTGTTCGGCGGCGGGTATCTGTTGGCCGCGGCGTTCGTGATCACGGGCCTGTTCCTGATCTACGCCGACCGCGCGCGCGCCGGCTGGAAGAAGGACAAGGACGTCACGTGGCTCGACGCGGTTTTGATCGGCTGTATGCAGGCCATAGGCATACCGCCGGGGATTTCCCGCTCCGGCAGCACGATCACCGGGGCCATAGCCCGGAGGCTGACGCGGGACACGGCGGCGCGGTTCTCGTTTCTTATGTCCATACCGGCGATCCTGGGGGCGGGGCTTCTGACGCTGAAGGACGCCGCGCAAGACCCGGCGCAGCTCCACGCCGTCGGCGCGCTTCCGCTGGCCCTCGGCTTCACGGCCGCGGCTCTGTCGGGGTACATATCCATAAAATTCATGCTGGAGCTTATCAAGAGGTGCAGGCTGAGGTATTTCTCGTATTACGTGTTCGCCGTGGCGGCGATTGTGGTGATTATGGAGGTTATGGGGGCGTTTAGGTAGTAGGAGTTGTAGTCGTTTCGAGTTGAAATGAGATGAAAACGAGCGAGAAACGACCAATAGACTTCTTCGGAAATTGATTTTTCGTTGTCACCCTGAGCGAAGCGAAGGGTCTTAAAAACAAGATTCTTCGCTTCGCTCAGAATGACAAGCGCCAATTTCCGAAGAAGTCTAATGTTCAGGAGCGTTTCGCGCGTAATTTGAGGCTCAATTTCAAAAGAAACGACAATAACGCGTCCAAAAATATACGTAGCCTGTAAGGGCGGATATTGTATCCGCCCGAATCAAAGAGCAAACACATTAACAGCCTGTAGGGGCAGACATTTTGTCTGCACGATAAATCCATCGGGCGGAGACAAGCCCCGCCCTAAATTAGGTAAGTGCTTTTGCTCGTGCGTATGGTTTCGTACTCGGCGCAGAATGCGTAATGACCGCAACGCAGAAAATTTATATTAGTGGAGGTGTGAACATAATGAAAAAGTACGAGTACAAGTGTGTTTTCATTGGTGGATTAGGCGGAAGCACATCAAGAAGACTAAGCGAATATGGCAGGGATGGCTGGGAGCTTGTGTGTGTATGGTGGGCATGGCATTATCTTAAAAGGGAAATAACGCAGTAGATTCGCAGTATAAGCATTTTCCGCATAGCGCATTATCCATATAACATGAATAGTATGATCATCACATCAATATACACACAAAAATCCTTTCCCAACGGAGCTGATACCTTGGAACCCAAAAGCGAAAGCAAAGCGCGCGAAAAGAAACTGATCTTCAGCGGCATCGCCCCTTCCGGCACGCCGGCGCTCGGAAACTACATCGGCGCGCTTAGGAATTGGGCCGCGCTGCAGGACGAGTACGACTGCATCTACTGCGTGGTGGACATGCACGCGATCACGCTGCGGCGCGACCCGGCGGAGCTGCGCAAAAAATCCAGGGACATGCTGACCTTGTGCATCGCCTTGGGGATCGACCCGGAGCGGAGCCTGCTCTTTTACCAGTCACACGTCTCCGGCCACGCGGAGCTCGCCTGGATTCTGAACTGCTTCACCTATATGGGCGAGCTCGGCAGGATGACCCAGTTCAAGGACAAGTCCAGCAAGCACGAGGACAACATCAACGCCGGGCTGTTCACATACCCGGTGCTTATGGCGGCGGACATACTGCTCTACAACGTCGATCTGGTGCCGATCGGCGACGATCAGCGCCAGCATATGGAGATTTGCCGGGACATCGCAATCCGCTTCAACAACATCTACGGCGACGTGTTCACGGTCCCAGAGGCGTATTACGGCAAGGTCGGCGCGAGGATCATGAGCCTCCAGGAGCCGGACCGGAAAATGGACAAATCTGAGACGGCAAACCCGAACAACACGATCTTTCTGCTGGACGACGCGGACACGGTGATCTCCAAATTCAAGCGGGCCCTGACGGATTCGGGCAGCGAGGTGCGCTTTGCGGAGGACAAGCCGGGGGTCTCCAACCTGATGACCATCTATTCCGCGCTGACAGGCAGGACTATGCCGGAAATCGAGGCGGAGTTCGACGGCGCGGGCTACGGCAAATTCAAGCTGGCCGTGGGTGAGGCCGTCGTGGAGACGCTCAGGCCGATATGGAAGCGGTTCGGCGAGCTGACGGCCGACAAGGCCTATGTCGACGGAGTTATCCGGGCCAGCGCGGAAAAAGCCAGCGCAATGGCAGAAATAACGCTGAACAAGGTCAAAGACAAAGTCGGGTTCCCGGCATGAGGTTTCGGGGGCTGAAGGGCGGCCCGAGCGCGCGCAGGATAGCCATGGCGGCGGCGGTCGCGGCGGTCTACGCCGGGCTGACGATCGGCCTGTCGCCCATCAGTTACGGCGCGGTGCAGTTCCGAGCGGCGGAGATACTGAATCTCATGGCTTTTTTTGATCCCTTCTGCGGCCTGGGCGTGGTTTTGGGCTGTTTCCTGGCGAACCTGCTCGGGCCGGACAGCCTGGGCCTGATGGACGTCGTCTTCGGAACCGCCGCGACGGCGCTCGCGGTCTGGGCTATAGCCAAAATCGGGCGCGCGGGCGGAAGCCTGCTTCTGGCCTCGTTCATGCCGGTTTTCGCCAACGCGGTCGTATCGGCCGAGCTGACGCTCGTGTTCAGGACGCCGCTGTGGTTCAACCTGCTGACCGTCGCGGCGGGGGAGTTCGCCGCGGTGGTCTGCGTGGGGTATCCGCTGTTCGCGCTGCTGCGGAAAAATAACTTGCTGAGATTTATAAGGTAATAGAACGGTAAACAGTACACCGATACGCAAACAATACACCGATACGCAAGGGGCGGCTAAAGGCCGCCCCTGCATTATGTGATTGATTAATTATAAACTTATATCTCCGCATTTCCTTCTCAGCCGCACGGGGCCCCTTCCTCTTTCCCGTACATTTCCTCGCTTATTTTAAGGAATTCCTCGCACATCACGTTTATGTTCCTCCGTGTATGCCCGGCGCCGACCGGGTCCGTGTACCATCTCGGAATAAAGCCGCCCTCTCGCGCGCCCAAGCGGGCGGCCATTTCACGGCAGTAGGCGCGGATCTCGTCCTCGGAGCCGCGCGCCATCGTCTTCTGAATGTCCACCGGCGAGAAAAACGTCAGGCGTCCCCGGAAGGCGCCCAGGCGCGCCAGGCCCATGTTCTCCTGCTGGTCCATATGGACGGCTTTCAGCCCGATCTCAATCAGGTCGTCCAGGATATCGGCTATATAGCCGCAGCTGTGGAGCCAGGCGTCCATGCCCTCGGCCGCGGCGGCGTCGAAAACCCGCCTGTACGCCGGCTTCCAGAGCGCGCGCCAGTCGTCGGGGCTGATCATCAGCCTGTCCTGGAGGCCCCAGTCGTCCCACATGATTATCCCGTCCGCGCCGCAGGCTGCGAGGCGCCTGACGCTTCGGACGCCGAGATCGGCGAGAAGGCCGACCAGCCCGGAGAGCTTTTCCGGTTCCTCCCGTATGTCGCACCAGGTATTCTCAAGTCCGCGCAGGAAATGAAGCCGCTCGTAGAGCGAAGTGACGTTGCCGATCATGTACTTGTCTTTGTTTTTCTCCCTCGCTTTTTTCGCGCTTTCCCAAACCGCGTCATTTTCGATATCCGGGATTTTCAGGGCTTTGAAGTCATCCCAGGTTTTTATGGGGTGATCGACGACCTCGCCCAGCTGCATCCCGCCGAGGCTGTTCCACACGCAGCCCCAGGCGTCCGTGCCCCTGGCGGCGCGCGCGTCAGGGTTCGGCTCCGGCCCGGTAAAGACGAAGTCCGAGCCGTAGGGCTCCGGGAAGTCCCGGGGCAGGCGGGGCGGCGTTTGGAAGTACAGGGATCTTCTGACAATTTCCTTGCCGGTCATAAGGACGCTCCTTTGGGGATCACGGGTTTTGGAACCGGTGTAAACAGATTAAGGATTATATTATCGCATAAGGCTCCGACAAAAGCAATGATTAAAGCATTGCAGGCATGTCAGGTATGTCAGACATGTCAGGCACGTCAGGCACGTCAGTCTGATCATGCGTTTGCCGCGGCGTGCCCCCCGTCTGTGACAAAAATGTAATAATTTACAAAAGCTCTGGAACACCCCTCCGCGCATATGTCTATAATGGGCGGTTTGAGTTCACTTACCGGCGGATACGACGGACAGTACATACGGTAGATAGTTCAAACCGTCTTGCAGGGGGGATATCCGTGTTTTTCTTCTTTTTGCAGTTTGTCTGTCTGTTTGGGTACGTGAGCGGGGGAAGCTCGTTCCCGAAGCCGCTTACGGCGGAGGAAGAGCAAAAATACCTGCGTGATTTCGCGAACGGCGACGAAGAAGCGAGGAACATTCTGGTGGAAAGGAATCTGAGGCTGGTGGCCCATGTGGCGAAAAAATACCACGGTCACGACAAGGAAAACGAGGACATGATATCCGTAGGCACGATCGGGCTCATTAAGGCCATAACCACTTTCAAACCGGAAAAAGGCACCCGGCTGGCCACTTACGCGGCCAGGTGCATAGACAACGAGATACTGATGAACATCAGGTCCGGCAAAAAAAGACAGGGGGACATATCGCTTCAGGAAGTCATAGGCATAGACCGCGAGGGCAACGAGGTCAAGGTCGAAGACAAGATCGCCGACGACAAGGACTCCATCGAGGAACAGGTAGACTTGAAAATCCAGACGAAAAAGCTCCATGAGGTCATAAACAGGATACTTAAAGGCAGGGAACGCACCGTAATAGAACTGCGCTACGGCCTGAAAAACGGCGGCGAGATGACGCAGCGCGAGATAGCCAAGCTGCTGTGCATCAGCAGGAGCTATGTCAGCAGGATTGAAAAAAAGGCCCTCAAAAAAATCGAGAGGGAGATGGGGAGTTTTTGAATTTCCATATTTTATTAGGTTTTTAGTTGGACTCCGCGGTTTCATACAGTCTCATGTTCAGTCGCCATAGTCTCAATCTATTCGTAAAAGCATCATTTTGCGAATAGATAATGTCCCATGTTTGAAGTGTGTGCAAAATCTCTTGTTTTCCCCGCGATATTCGTGTATAGTCTCTGTAACGAATTCCTTTGCAGCGAATTCCAGAGGACGGATCGAATGACCTCCACCCCACATATCGCGCCAAAGGCTCAAATCGCCGAAACGATATTGCTTCCCGGCGATCCTTTGCGCGCGAAATTCATCCGCGAAAATTATTTCACCGACGCCGCCGAGTTCAACTCGGTCAGAAATATGCTCGGCTATACCGGAAGGTACAAAGGCAAAACCCTTTCCGTCATGGGTACCGGCATGGGAATGCCCAGCATCGGTATCTATTCATATGAGCTCATAAACTTCTTCGGTGTGAAAAACCTCATCAGGACAGGCTCGTGCGGCGCTCTGCAGGAAAATGTCCGCTTATTCGACATTATTCTCGCCCTGGCCGCCTCGACGGACTCCGCCTACGGCGCCCAGTTTTTATTGCCCGGACAATACGCCCCCTGCGCCTCGTGGAAGCTGCTGAACGCCTGCGCCTCGTGCGCCGCGAGGCTCGGCGCGGCCGTCCGCGCCGGGAATATCCTCTCCTCCGACAGATTTTACGACGACAGCGCCGAGGCCGCGCTCCCATGGAAAAAAATGGGCGTTCTGGCCATAGAGATGGAGACCGCCGCGCTCTATATGAACGCCGCCAGACACGGCGCGAACGCGCTGTCGATCCTGACGGTCAGCGACCTGATCCCCGCCCGCGGGGAAATCTCCGCCAAAGAACGGGAAACCGCGTTTAGCGGGATGATAGAGCTGGCACTGGAAACGGCGGTAGAAGTCTCATGAGCGAAACCGGCGCGCCAAACGCGCAAGCCTCGGCCGTTCGGCCAAAAAAACCCCTCCCCGCGTTCGACAGGCGGCTCCTGTTCCCGATGAACGCCGCCGAACTGATGGACAGGGTGTTCGACGTTTATAAAGTCTCTTTCTGGCCGCAGGTCGGCATTTCGCTGCTGATGGGGATAATCACCTCCATGATTCTTTTCGTGGGCGCGATTATCCTAAGCATCGCCGGCGGCGTTATCGGCGTGGCCGCGTACCAGTTATCCGGCGGCGTCAGTGCCGGCATAATCCTCGGCGTGTCGGTAGGCGTGCCTTTCGCGTTCCTGGCCGCCTATTACGTCGCACTGACGAACTCCGGCGGCATGATCCTGGCGAGGCAGGCCTATTATCAGGAGCGCCCTTCGGTCGACAGCGCGTTCGGCGGCGCGATGCGCTCGTCTTTTCGCGTGTCTTTGGCGGTGCTGGCGCAGATCGCAGCTCTGATTCCCATTATTGCCCTCTGCGTGTTTCTGCTTTATCAGTGGCTCAACCCGACAGGCTTTTTCACCTCGGGATTCTGGCTGAACATGAGCGTTTACAATATGAACCCCACGGCGTTCGCCCTGAGCGTCATCGGCCTCGTGATCGCCGTCGGCTTCGCGGCCATGTTGGCTACAAATCCCTTTGCCTGCGCCGTGGCCTGCGCGCTCTATGAAAAGCGGGTCTTTTTCGGGGCGCTGGCGCGCTCCGTCAGGCTCGTCAGAGGGGATTTCTGGCGGATTTTCGGCGTCAGGCTGCTGGGCTGGGTGGTGGTCAGCGTCATTTCGTACAGCGTGACCGCCGTTTTCAGCCTGACGGTAAGCGCGATAAATCTGGTTTCCAAATCGGCTCTGCCCGATTCCTCCGGCGTCGTCCCGGCAGTCGCGATGATCGAGATCGTCGTGTCTCTCGTCATGAGCGTGCTCCTCGGCCCGATAAGCAAGATATTGAACTCGCTGATATATTTCAACCAGAGGGTCAAAAAGGAAGGGCTGGACCTGGAGATCGGAATAGAAAAAATGATGTCGGATTTGCCCAAACAATAAGGAACTGTCCAGAAATAAACTGATCAAATAGTGCATGTTATTTCTGGACAGTTCCTAACCGAAAGCTGGTCTGCCGGTGAACGACATATTCGACAGGGCGATGCGGGAAGTCCTGAAACAGCGAAAATACGACGTCCTTACGGGACGCTCCATAGACGTCCGCAAGGTCATAACCCAATTCATCCAAAGGCTCCTGGAGCGCATCCTCGGCAGGCTCCACATAACTTTGCCAGGCGGCGTGAGCGTACCCTCCTGGGTCGGACACGCGGTCCTGGCCGCGGCCGCGCTGGCCGTCTTTGCCGCCGCCGCGCTGATCGTCCGCCGGGCCGTCAGGCGCAGGCGCCTCGCCCCCGCAGTCCCGGTCGGCGACATATTCGCCGGCGTAGAGCTCACCAGCCTGGAGCGGCTGCTTAAGGACTGCGCCGCGTTCGCGGCGGCCGGCGATTTCAGGGAGGCCCTTCGCAGAATGTACATCGCTTTGCTGTGGAGCCTGGACGCCGCGGGGATTATTAGCCTGGACAAGGCCAAGACCAACGGCCAGCTCAAGCGCGAGGTCAGCATGAGCGCCCCGGCGTATGCGCGGGATTTCGACGCCCTGTCGGACGCGTTCGGCTTCGCCTGGTACGGCAAAAAGGGCGTGGACGCCGGGAAATGGGGCGGCTTCAGCCAAAAGGCCGAAGCGCTTATGAGGGAGGCGCGGAATGAAAACCGGAGGTAGTTCCCGCGCCCGCTCCGCCGTCCTTCTGGCAGCGGGCTTCTGCGTCCTGCTATTCCTCAGCCTTTACCTGCAAAACTCCGGAGGCTCCTCCCAGCCGGAATACACGGTTTTCAGCACCGGCGAAGGCGGCCTGAGCCTGCTGTACGACACGCTGGAGAGAGCCGGCTGCCCGGTAAAGACCGAATACCTGCCCATAGACGCCGGAACCGGCGGCGCGGACATACGCGTGGTCACCCAGCCGCTCCCTTCCTACGCGGACGAGGCCGCTCAAAACGACATGCTGGACTGGGTCTACGGCGGCGGGAGCCTTATTTTCCTGGAAACCCCCTTCCCTACCCTCTTGGACGATTACTTCTACGACGATATAGACGGCTATATGTACGATTACGAATACAACGGCTTTTATATCTACGAATACGGGGACGGCTACCTGGTGACCGCGGACGCGGCGCGCTTCGTCAACTCCGCTTTGATGGCCGGCGATCCGGACGGGGCGTCGCTTATGGAAATCCTGGACAGCCTCGGCGGCGCGGGGGTGGAAGTCAGGTTCAACGAATACTACCACGGCTTCGATTACGGCGGAAACGCCTGGCAGCAGGCCCCGGCCGTTGTCAAGGTCATAGTCGTCCAGGCCGCTGCTGCCGCCGTTCTGCTGGTCCTCCGGCTGGGCAAGCGCTTCGGCCGGCCCGTGCCTTATTACGAGGACCGGGAGCGGGAGGAGAACGAGTACGTACTGGCGCTGGCGGCAGTTTACGAGAAGGCGAAGGTAACTTAGCCGTTATAAACAATTTGACCGAAGGGACTGAACTTATGTATTTGCCTCCAACCCCGGATACGCCCGGCGATTTCCCGCCGATACCGCCCGAAACTGGCTATGCCCCCGAAAAGGGCTTCACGGCGGTTTTGACCGCGCGGCTGAAGGCCGAGATCGCCAAGACGGTCGTCAGCCAGGAACCCTTGACCGACATGGCTTTGACGGCTTTGCTCTCCGGCGGCCACGTCCTGATTGAGGGCGCGCCTGGCCTGGCCAAGACCCTCTGGGTGCGCACTTTGGCGATGGCGCTCGACGTCGGCTTCAAGCGCGTGCAGTTCACCTCCGACCTCATGCCGTCGGATATCACGGGCACCAAGATTTTCAACGCCAGGGACTCCGCTTTCGAGCTTAAAAAAGGCCCGCTTTTCACGAACCTGTTCCTGGCGGACGAAATCAACCGTACGCCGCCCAAAACGCAGTCGGCCCTGCTGGAGGTCATGGAGGAGCGCTCCATAACCATCGACGGCGAGGTCAACGTCCTGCCGGAGCCGTTTATTGTGTTCGCCACGCAAAACCCGCTCGAGTACGAGGGGACATACCCGCTGCCCGAGGCCCTCGTGGACAGGTTCATGATGAAGCTCGTCCTAACCTACCCCGGCGTCGCGGCCGAAAAGAAAATACTCCAGATGTACTGCCAGGGATTCAACAGCGTTTCCCCGGCCGGGATCGAGGCCGTGTGCGGCCCGTCGGACCTGAAGCGCTGCCGGGAGGAGATCGCCGCCTGCCACGCGGACGACGGGATCTTGAACTACATCGTCAGCATAGTGGAGACGACCCGCCGCGTGAACGTGGTTTCCGTCGGCGCGAGCCCGCGCGGCTCCGTGGCGCTGCTTTTGTGCGCGAAATCCCGCGCGGTTATGCAGGGACGCGACTTTATCACCCCGGACGACGTGAAGGAGCTGGCTTTGCCCGTGCTCCGGCACAGGATAATTTTGAAGCCCGAGGCGGAGATCGACGGTGTCGTGACGGATATGGTCGTGGAGAATATACTGGCGCAGGTGAAAGTGCCGAGATAAAGACAGAGGTTAGCATACAAAGAGCGAGTGATACAATGACCGTCACCAAGCGCTTCATTATGATAATCGCCCTGGGCGTCCCCTTCGCCGCCCTCCTCTCTTTGACCGGCCTGGGCCTATTGGCGTTCCTGCTCTACAACGCCGTCTGCGGGGGCTTTCTTCTGCTGGACTGGATCGTCTCCCCTCCCCCGTCCGTCCTGGAGGCCGAGCGCGACAAGGACACCCGCCTCTTTTTCAAGGCAGAGAACGAGATCCGGATTTTTATCCGGAACGGCTTCCCGCGTCCGCTTAAGCTCACCCTCAAGGACGAGCTTCCGGACTGGCACTTCCGGATCGTCTCCGATAAGAACATGTCCCGCCGCGTGCAGCCCGGCGAGCGGGCGGAATTCTCATACACCGTCGTCCCGGCCAAACGCGGGAGCTTCGCGTTCAACGGCGTCTATGCCAGATACGCCGGGCTTCTGGGCCTTTGCGAGAAGTTCTGGCGCTTCCCGCTGCCAGCCGAGTACCAGGTCTACCCGAACCTCCGCGATCTGGGCAAATACCGCCTGATGACGCGCAAGGCCAGGCTCCTCCCGCGCGGCGAGCGGCCCGCGCCCGCTTACGGCGAAGGCTCGGAGTTCGAGAGCCTGAGGGAATACGTGGTGGGTGACGACGTGCGCAAGCTCAACTGGCCGGCCACCGCCAGGGAGAACAAGCCGATAGTCAACCAGTACCAGGCCGAGACGAACCAGCCCGTGTTCATCCTTGTGGACGCGGGCAGGCCGATGAGCTACAGCGTCAAGGGTTTCCGTAAACTCGACCGCGCCATAAACGCGGCGCTGATCCTCGCCGACATCGTGAACCGGCAGAACGACTTGAGCGGCCTGATGGTGTTCGACACCGAGGTCCGCGCGTTCCTGAAGCCCGGCAAGGGCCAGGCCCACCGGAGCCAGGTCATGGAGGCGCTCTACCACGTCCAGGGCGCGGCGGACACGCCGGACTACGAAAAGGCGTTCCGGGAATTCGCCGCGAGGCAGAAGCGGCGCGGGCTGGTTTTTGTCTTTACCGACTTCGAGACGGCAGAGGAGGCGCGCGGGCTCGCGGACGACCTTCGGATCATTGGCAGGCGGCACACCGCCGCCGTCATATTGATGAAAAACGACAGCATCCTCCGCCTGGCCGAGAGGGCGCCGGCCGGGAAAGCGGACGTTTACCGGCGAGAGGCCGCGAAGGAGTGGCTCGACGAGAGGCGGAAAGTCATAAGGATGCTGAACGCCGAGGGGATACTCTGCGTGGAGACCGACGCTGAGGATTTCGCCGCCGCGGCGGTGAACCGGTATCTGGCGGCAAAGAATCGGAGAGGGGCGGGGTGAAATAGCGTCGTTTATACCAGAGTGCGAAAGCATTTACCGACGACGTGACAAAGGAGGTTAATGTTTTCGCACTCCGGTATATTTCAGGTTTCGAATGAAAGTTTCGAATGAAAAGGGACGGTTTTCCGGACGTTTGTCTTAGGAACTGTCAGAAAATAACTTGTACAACTTATTTTCTGACAGTTCCTTAGTCCGGAGAACCGTCCCTTTTAGATACGGCTCGCGCTATGCCGTTACAGTAACTGCAAACACGGCTTTCATCCCGCCCGGCGCGGCCACGGTGATGACCGCGGCGCCAGCCTTTTGCGGGGTCAGCGTCCCGTCTGCGGTTACGCCGCAAACGGCCGGGTTTGACGTCGTAAACACAGGCGCGCCATAGCCGTTCCATACGAAGACAATTTTCTGCGCCTTACCGATCTTTGCGGCCATAGACTTCGTATTGAGGGTGAAAATCGCCGGCGACGCCTGCGCCGCTTTCAATGAGGAGTTCAGTGTATTATACGCGCCGTCCGTGTCCGCCTGCGAGGCCGCGCCGTCGTCGCAGACCCCCCTGGCCGCCGCCAAAGCGCTTTTCAGGTCAGCCACGCTCGCTGAGGTGAACCCGTCAAATGCGCAGTCCCCGAACATGCCGTCCACCTGTGATATCAGCGCCGCGAGAGCGGTCTTGTCGGCCGCCGCCGTCCAAAGAGCGTAAACGGTGAGGCCGCCGGTCACGGGCGTACCGGCTGTGAAAGCCGCCCCCGCGCCGTTTTCGTCTGTGAACCATCCGCCGAAGGCATAGCCTGTTTTTACCGGAACAATAGGCATATTGACGCCGAGGGACGCGCCCGGACTGGCGGAGACTTTAGCGTACTGCACGTCGTCGCTCATAAACGTGACGGTATCTTCCTCGCTCAAGGCTGTAAAACGCGCTATTAGTTGATTGCTAACGGGTGGAACAGCTAGTGGCCTAAAGGCAAAGGTGTAAACAGCATCGCCGCTGACTGGTGTGTTTAAGTCGTACCATTCGTACCAGCCGTCAAAAATATATCCGCTGTCCGGAGTCGCGGTCAGAGTCACTGTATCGCCGGAAGGATAGCCGCCTCCGACCGTCGCCGTACCGCCCGGTTCGGCAATTACTTGAATATAGGTGCTAAAATCCAGTACCAAAGCATATACCATCATGTCCTTTGTAGCGATAAATGTGTAGGGGTTATCATCGGACACCTTTACGCCGTCTACGTACCAACCTTCAAATGTATAGGAGGGCGGCGAAAAGTCTGTGACGGTCACGGTGTCGCCGATGTAATAAACTCCTGGGCCAAACGCGCTGCCGACGCTTTGATTAAATACGTCGTCCCCTGTATATGTTGAGGCGTTAATGATAACGGCAGTATCCTGGACCCCGCTCATCCAATACGCATACACGGTGAGGTTGCCGGTGATGGGAGTAAAGCATGTCAACTCCGTTCCTGTTCCGTTTTCTCCGGTAAACCACCCGCCGAGTGCATAGCCTGCTTTTCTCAGGAATGGCAGATAACCAAGGGATTGACCCGGAGGGATATTATTGCTTGTTCTTGTGTACTCCGCATCGTCGCTCATGAAGATGACATGATAAAAGGTGGTCGGGCTAAATTTCGCGTAAACGGTGATGTCGCCGGTTACGGGCGTCGAGTCTGTGAAAGCCGTTCCGAGTCCATACTGTCCCGTGAACCATCCGCCGAAACTATAACCTGTTTTTGTCGGGGCGGCGGGCATAGACGCACCCAACGAGGCTCCGTCGATAACGGTCACACTGGAGTATTGTGCTCCGTCGCTCATGAAAGTGACGTTGTGTGTTTCCGTAACGTCGCTCATCCAGTACGCGTACACAGTTATATCCGCGGTCACGGGCGTAGCGGATGTGAAGGCCGTCCCGGTTCCGTTCTGTCCGGTGAAGCAGCCGTTAAAGGTATAGCCGGCTTTTTCCGGGACAGCCGGTATAGCGGCGTCAAGCGAAGCACCGTCAATAACAACGGCGCTGGCGTATTGAAAGCCGTCGCTCACGAATGTGACGTTGTATATCTTGCTCCATCTCGCGTACAGGGTAATGTCTCCGGTCACCGGCGTACCGTTGGTGAATTGCGTGCCGGCTCCGCTCTGCCCGGTGAACCATCCGCTGAAGGTGTAGCCCGCTTTTGAAGGCTGGCGGGGCATCTTGTCTCCCAATGGTCTGCCCCAGTCCGCGGTAACTTGGGCGTACTGCGCACCGTCGCTTATAAAAATGATGTTATGCGTATTCAATGTCCATTTCGCGTAGACGGTGAGGTCGCCTGTCACGGCCGTATCGGATGTAAACTCCGTTCCGGTCCCGATCTGCCCGGTGAACCATCCGCCGAAGGCGTAGCCTGTTTTGGACGGGGCGGTCGGCATATCCGCGCCGAGCGAGGCCCCGTCAACAGCGGCGACGCCCGCGTACTGCGCCCCGTCGCTGATGAATGTTACGCTGTGCGATGTCGCTTGGGCGTCGTTTTTCCAATATGCATATACGATTAAATCTCCGTTTACGGGCGCGGCCAATGTGAGCAGCGTACCGCTACCGTCCCGGCCCGTGAACCATCCGCCGAATGTATAACCTGTTTTTGACGGGGAAACGGGCATCCCGGAGCCAAGCGACGCGCCGCCGGCGACGTACGCTTGGGCGTACTGCGCGTCGTCGCTGACGAACGTCACGCTCTTGGCGCCGCTCTGCCAATATGCGTATACCGCCATATCGCCGGTTACGGGCGTATCGGCCGTAAACTGAGTGCCTGTTCCGTCCGGATTTGTGAACCATCCGACGAAAATATAACCGCCCTCTTTTACGGGGTCTGCCGGCATACGCTCAGCGCCCGGCGCGGTGTTCGCGGCGATATACGAGGTCTGCACTGCGCCGGCGTCGTCATACATAAATGTGACCGCGTATGTGTTGGCAGGGGCCCAGATCGCCTGCGCCGTTATATCGGCGAATACGTTTGTATATTCGGTGAAGCCGTCGGACCAGCTTACAAACGTATACCCGGGTTTCATGGGAACGGGATACGGGTGCCGTTCCCCCATGGAATACAGGCTGAACCCGTCGACGACCCCGACGGAGGCAAAAACGGCCGAACCGTCCAGCAGAGTCACGGTATGCGAGTACGCAGGCGAGGACATAAGCGAGAAGTTGTCAACGTAGAACGGTGCGCATATATTCTGATTGCCGGTATACCCGTTCCGTACGCCGAGCATCACCTGGGAAGCGACGCCGACGGCGCTCTGCACCTGAAAATCGAGCGTGATTTTTTGCCATTGATCGAGCAAATCCGGCGACGCGTCAGCCTCGATCAGGTCGCCGGCGCCGAAGGACGCGCCGTTGGCATCCTGTAAAGTAACGCCTTGCATACCTGTCACGTAAAGACTCGGCGCGGGATCTGCCGAAGTTATGTACATCCAGCACGAAAAGGTACACGCGCGGCCGACACTGACCGGGAATCCGGTCAGATACATGCCGCCCTGCCCGGGACCGGTGATCTTTACAAACCTGGAGCCGTCCTTGGCGGTGATCCGGTCCGCGCCGGTGGACACGACGACAGCGTTGGTGTCGGAGTCCGTTGTGTAAAAGCCCGGAAGCATGATCCCGACCAACCCCTGGCTTATGCTTCCGTTTTCAAAGCTCGGGTTGTTCAGCATCTCCTCCGGATTAGGTATTGCGGCGTTTACGACAGCTGCCGGCGCGAATGCCGCCGTTGACATAATGACGAAGAATGCGAGAGACGCGCTCAATGTTTTTTTGATAAGCCCGGACATCACAAACATCCTTTCTCCCCAATGGGGCCGTTGTTGATCAGAAAATCATTACGGAAGCCGCCGCGAAGCACATGAGAAAAAGCGCGGCGGCGACCGCAAGCGCCATGAGACTGTTGCGCTTCGTGTTCTTTTTTACTCCCATCATATGAGTCAATCTTCGTTCGATCCCCCTTTTGGTTTCCGCAAGAGTGGCGTACACGCCGGATTGCTGATTTGCGACCCTGCACAGGACGTTGAGGATCGTTTCCCCATAGAATCGGCGTTCCTCCGTGTTCATATCGTATACGACCCGTTCGTCGCAGGAAAGCTCACAAAATGCATGAATGTTATTTGCAAGCAGATATGTGACCGGATTAAACCAGTGGATTGCATTGGCCAGAAGCGCCAATGATTTTATCCATAGATCGTTGCGCTTCAAATGTATAAGTTCGTGTTTAAGGATGACGCGCGCCTCTTCCCTCGTCATCTCCACTTCGGGCAGTATCAAATATGTTTTGAGCAGCCCGATGAGTAAGGGAGTTTTTACGGCGCCGCTGGATAAGTAAGGAACTGTCCAGAAATAACATGCACATTTTTTTGAAACGACGAACGCTTCTACGGCGTTTCAAAAAAATATTTGATCAGTTTATTTCTGGACAGTT
>WQUN01000030.1 GCA_009782085.1 Bacillota bacterium | reverse complement strand
TAATACGAATCTCTATTATTGTCAATACGGGAGGCCAACGCAATGGAACAACGCATTCTGGGCAAGACCGGTCTGTCGGTCGGCGTCGTCGCCTTCGGCGGCATCGCCGCCGACCGGACGGACGGCCGCGAGGCGGCCGGGATGGTTTCGTGGGCGGTCGAAAGCGGGATAAACTACTTCGACGTCGCCCCGTCTTACGGGAAGGCGCAGTATATGCTCGGGCCGGCGCTGAAGCCGTACAGGAAAGAGGTTTTCCTGGCCTGCAAAACGGACCGCCGGACGGCGAAAGAGGCGCGCTCCGAGCTGGAGGAGTCCCTCCGGGCCCTGGAAACGGACTATCTGGACAACTATCAGCTTCACGGGATCGACTCCCCCGACGAGATCGAGACGGTTTTCGCGCCCGGCGGGGCGATGGAAGTCCTGCTCGACGCGAAAAAGAGCGGCGTGACCAAAAACATCGGCTTCACATGCCACATGGACTCCGCCGCGCTGGAGCTCATGCGGCGCGGGGAATTCGACACTATGCTGTTTCCGGTCAACTTCGCCTACCGCGAGCAAAAAGGGGGCGGCGTGGCGGCGGCCGCGCGGGCCGCGGAACTCGGCATGGGGATATTGGCCATAAAGGCCCTGGCGCACAGGAAAAACCGCGCCGGCGAGAAGATCGAGTACCCGAAATGCTGGTACCGCCCGATATACGACGATCCGGAACTCGCGAGGCTCGCGCTGAACTACACGCTGTCGCAGAACGTCGCGGCGGCCGTCGCCCCGGGCGACGAGCGGATGCTTCGGCTGGCCGTCGGAATCATTGAAAGCCAAAACGGAAAGGCCGTCCCGCTCAGTGAGGACGAGTACGCGGAGCTTCGGAGGCGCGCCGCGCAGACCGAGGACGTCATTTTTTGAAAGGTTATCTAATCCACATATGTCGCGAACACCACTCCGCCGTTTTCGTCGATCGAGTAGGAAACGAGCTCCAGTATCTGGTCGAAAAACGAGATCGGCACGTAGGTCACGCCGGCGGTCAGTTCCGGCGCGGCTTCCAGGGCCATGACGGACGTCCGCTCCGGGGCGGACGGGCGGCTCACCACATATTCGTTTTTGCCGATGGTCAAAGTGACCATGAAATCGTCGCCCCTGTCCACTATGACGAGGCTGTTCGCGTCGCCGGGGCTCCAGGTCACGGTGTAGCCGAGGGCCTCCGCGGCCGTCCGGAGCGGGATCATCCGAAGGTCGTAATTCGACGCGTCGATAAGGTATCTTTCCTTGGGCAGCCAGTAATACACGATGCGCTGCCGCTCCAGCTTGAAGGAGACTTCCCCCCTCGAGCCGGGGGCGAGCTTGAACGCGTCAAAGTACAGCTTGACGCCGTCGTTTTCGACCGCAAAGGCGTCGCCCGACGTGACGCCGGTGAAGTTCTGGTAGTATTCGCCGGGGTTGCTCCTTATTTCCTTGGTGATGACCTTATCGGCCAAAGAGGCGCCGTTCGGCCCCAGAACCGCGGCGTCGTCGATCGCGACCCAGCTTTGCCGGCTCCTGCTGAAATTGACCGAGTTGACCTCTTTTTTGACCGTCGCGGTGTTGATTACGGTGTACAGCAAAATCGAGGTGACGTCGTTGGCTTCGGTCAGGGTGTAGGAAAAGACCAGCGACTTGGCCTTGACGTTCTTCGCCTCCGCCTTTTTCTGCCCGAAAACGGTGTCGATCTTCTCGTTGACGGCGGCCTCCAGCGAGGCGTTGCCGACCCCGCTCACCACGGGGTAGGACCCGCGTATGTCGAGGCCCTCCTCGCGCGAGGACAGCTTGGTCTCGGTGACCAGAAAGGCGTCGGCGGCCCCGGCCGCGGGCGCGTAAAGCGGCAGCGAGGCTGCGATCAGCGCCGCGGCGCAAAAAAATTTCAACATCCTCCTCATCCGGGCGCCTCCTCTTTTTACGATCTATACTATTTACGATCTATAAAAATACAAATTTTACCTGTCTGTTTATAGTCTATTCCGGACAATCCGGGAAACTTACTATATTTTTGCATGATTTGCCCGTATTTTCAATTACAAAGGCATGACATTTTTATTATATTTATGACAAAGCGGCCGCGGGATGGGGCAATACCGATCCTGGGATTTTCATAGGATTGGTATAAACCGTCCCACGGCCGCATTTTTCATTTACAGCAGCCAGATATAGTCCTGCCGGCAATCCACCATCGCGTCCACAAACACAGATTTACCGACGATCTGAAAAATCAGCATGTAGTGCTTCCCGAAAATTAGTTTTTACCCTATACTTTCCTGCGTTTGGCATCGGCCATCTCTCGAATAGCCTCCCTCATCATACAAGCCGTTTCCTCAGCCGTATAGCCCGGCCTGCCGGAAGCCCGCTCCTCTTCGGAACGCAGCAAAGCCTCCCGCAGCTTGAGAACGCTCTCGCGCCTGACAAACGACTCGATATCCATCACCACCAGGTCGCCGCTGCCGTTCTTTGTCAGATAGACAGGTTCCCCGCTGAGTCTGCATAATTCGGATACTTTATTGTAGTCATTCCGGATTGCAGCCGACGGCCGTATATACATTCCCGTTCACCTCAAAATGATAGTAATCCTTTGGAATTATTATATGCTGATTATATCACGCCGCTCTCCGTTTGTGAATAGCAATTTTCAGCTCACGCCTCCCGCGGCCTCCTCAGAAACACCGCTTTGACCGGCGTGTCCGTGTGCCTGCCGGCCAGCGAAATGTCCACGATGACCTCGAGCCTGCTCCCGCCGTACTCCGACGCGTCCACACAGAAGACCGTCTCCGCCCTGTCGCCGAAGAGCGTGTTGAGCTGCATCGAGAACTCCGCGCCGCCGGCCGGCTTGGCGCCCGCCGGCAGGTAGAGCTTCATTTCGCACCACATCTGCTGGAGCATCGTGTTGTTGTTGATGACCGTCACCTTGAACCTGCGCGGCTCGTCCGAAGTGAAGAATATGCCGTCCCCGTAATCCACCAGCACCGTGTGCGTCGGGAAGGCGAAGCGCGCCACATAGGGCGAAAGGGCGGTCAGCTCGCCGACGGACAGCTCCCTGGGCGGCCCGCCGGCCGCGTTCATGCGCGGCAGATAGTCCTCCTTTGGGCAGTACAGCGCGGCGCCCTCCTTGCAGTTTACCGCGTAGCCGCCCAGGATGTCGCAGTCGTGTATGCCCAGGAACAGCGGCGTGACGCGCAAAACCCTGTCGGTCAGCTCCGTGACGGTTTTGGGGACCCAGACTCCGCCCCAGGAAGTCATGTTGATGCACATCGTGGCTATTTTGTCGTCGAGCGGGGCCGTCCATTTCTCCGGCAAGGCGGACGCGCCGCCGACGATGCCCAGTATCGAGCCGAGCGTGGCCCCGGTGCAGTCCGTGTCCTCGCCGCAGTTGACCGCCGCGCAGACGGACTTCCCGAAATCCCCCTCGCCGTAGAGCCAGCCCGCTATCAAAAAGCCGATGTTCTCCGGCGCGTCGAAGCCGGGCGCCCCGACCTCCATGCCCTCGGCGGCTGAATCCGCGACAGTTCTGCCCTGGACGCCGAAGGTCCCAGGCGCCTCGCTGTGTATTTTCAGCCTGGCCTCAGCCAGGCAGAGCCCCGCGTCGTAGGACTCCACGGCCTTTTTCACGCACCGGGCGACGGCGCACTCCGCCGGGATGTAGCTTAGCCCGATGTCGATCAGCTTCCTGGCGTCGCTCTCCGCGAAGGCCGCGCTCTCCAGCGCCGCGCAGAAAATCTCGCCGAACGCGCCCTCGCCGGAGTGGTCGACTATGGCGTCCTCGTAGGCGTAGCGCACGGCTATGTCCGGCTGCCCGGGGGCCAGGCACGCCCAGATCTCCGAGCGGATGAAGCAGCCGCAGGAGTTCCGGTACTGGTTCAGGAAATGCCCGGACATGGGCGGGACCAGGCCGTTCACGAGGTTTGCCTTGCCGGTCCCGTACTCGACCCAGTTCGGCGTGACATAGCTCAGCCAATACTCCCCGAGTATCGACGCGTTCACATGCCTGCCGTAGCGTTCCGCGGCCGTAAGCCAGACGATCTGCAGGTCCAGGTCGTCGTTCGGCGGCGGCCCGGCGGACAGGTCCTGCGTATAGAAGCTCACGTCGTTCATCCGCCGCCTGCCCTCGAACGGCGCGCCCAGCACGCCGCCGATGTTCTTCCCGGCCCAGCAGCCCATCACCTTGTCCCGGTAAGCCTCATAGGACAGTTTCATTCGGAGCCCTCCCCATACTTTTTATAAATGCTCTAAAAACGACGCGGGCACGAACGTCCTGCCGCCGGTGATCTCGGGCGGATACTCCAGCTCCGTCCCCGAATAGTCGTTTTTGCCGATGTAAAGCAATATCGTCCCGCCGTCCTTTTCCAGCGACACGGCCCGCGCGCCGCCGTCCCAGCCGACGGCGTACCCCCGCGCCTCGGCCGCCTGGCGAAGCGGGATCATCGTGACGCCGTTTTTGTCGTACTCCGCCCCGCCGAATTCGGCGGACAGCGCCGCCCGCTTGTCGTCCGCGGACGCGCTCCCGCCGGCGGACCCGTCCGGAGCCGCCTCCGCGCCGCCCCCGTCCGCCGTAAGCGCCGGCTGCCGGAGGATCACGGCCTTTGACGCCTGCGCGAGGCCGGGATAGCTAAGGGTGGTGATCCCGTACCACAGGGCCAGCTTAGTCCCGGTACGGATCATGTCCTTGGTGACGATGTTCCTGGTCAGATACGGGAAGATCGGCGTGCTGTCCGTGAGCGTCACGTACTGGCTCCCGTTGTAGATCAGCACGGACGTCTGGCCGTCCTTCTGCTCGACTGCCTCCGCGACCGCGTAATGCGGCGTGTCCAGCTCCTCGGTGCTGTTCAGGAAAAGCGCCAGGCAGTTCGACTGCGGCGGTTCGCTCGCCGTCGCGACGGGGCCGTAGTACGCGATCACGCTGTCGTTCTCCCGGTCTTTTACGGCCGTCGCCGCGCCGGTCCCGGCGTCCAGGATGAAAGTATCCCGCGAGACGCTGAGGACGACGCTTGCCCCGGTGTTGGAGTCCTTGACCTCTATGCCCCCGTCGGTAACGCTCGTGATGACCCCGTCTATCCGCGCCGGGAGCGCCGGCTGATTCGCCGGCGGGGCGATCAGAGCCGCGGCCCGCGCGCCGCCCGCCGCCGGGGCAGCCACCGCGGCGGCCAGAAACAGTGCGATTACAGTCTTTTTCATGATTCAAAGCACCTCCGTAATAATAATTTGGAATTCATCCTTAGAACGGTTATACTAAGAATATTGTTCCATTACGGAAGGTAATTATTTGTAAGAACCTGTATTCGACTCCCGGAATGCCGGATTGAATATAGGTTCTATACCGGATGCGGAAAACATTTGCCGACGACGTAGACAGAGGAGGCTAATGTTTTCGCGCTCCGTTATAAATGCCGGGAGGCCCGCTCATGCCCAGAATGCCCAGAATACCCAAAATACCCAGAATACCCAGAATACCCAGAATACCCAGAATATCCCAATCCCCCGCTTCGCCGGGCGGTCGGAACGATCCCGTCCCCGCGCCCGCGGCTTCCCGCAGGCGTCCGCGGCCCGGGCGCTACAGGTTCTTCCAGATCGGCTTCTTCGTCCTGCTGCTGGCGATCGGGTATCTGCTGTATTCCAACTACAACTACATCGTTTTCAAGACGCTTATCGCGGGGAATTACATCTATAAGGACGACCTAGACGCCTTCTACGACGCCGCGCTGGGGCAGGACCGCCCCGCCGGCGAGACAAGGAGCTTCGACTACGCGGTCATAGCGTCTGTCACGGAGAAGATCCGCTCGATCAATCAGGACCGCTATACCTACCTCTACACGCCCCCGCAGTACGTTCTTTCCCAGGAGACGGAGCGCGAGGAGGCCAAGACCGCCTATTTCAAGCCCCTTTCCGACGACACGGTCATGCTCTACCTGCCGAACATCTCGGACGGGGTCAAAGATTTCGTGATGCAAAACAGGGCCGAACTCAAGACCTACAAAAACCTGATCCTGGACCTGCGCTCCAACCCCGGCGGTCTCCTGGCGGATTTCTACTCCATCGCGGAGCTGTTCACAAAGAAAGGCGACATCCTGGGCTACGAGAAAACGCGCGTCGGCTTCCTGTCCCACGCGGTGAAGTCCTCGAAGGACACCTATTTTGACTTCGGCAGCATACTGATCCTCCAGAACTCCGACACGGCCAGCGCCGCCGAGGGCCTGATCCTGGCGCTTAAGGCCAACGTCGCCAACGTCAGGACCGTCGGCGGGAAGAGTTTCGGCAAGGGCATAGGCCAGGTCACTATCCCGCTGCAAGACGGCTACGCGGTCAAGGCCACGGTCCTGCTCGTCTCCGGCCCCGGCGACGTCTCGATAAACCGCGTCGGGATCGAGCCCGACCTGCCCTATGAAAAGGACGACATCGTCGGTTACGCGCTGGGGCTGCTGGGCTGACGGCGGGAAGCGGAGAGCCGCCGGTGCGCGAAAACATTAACCTACGAACACAGCCAGATTTCCTCTTGACGAACTGAAATTTGTCTGGTAGACTAGAGCCGTTCCGATTTGAAATGAGTTCTTACAGAGAGTTTGCGCGAATGGCTCAGTGGTAGAGCATCGCCTTGCCAAGGCGAGGGCCGCGGGTTCGAATCCCGTTTCGCGCTTTTTTTATTGGCCCGCTTTTCCGCATAATTCCGCTTCTATCGCGCATACTATGGTCCGTGAGGTGATCTTTGTGTCAAAGAAGCCGCTCAACGCTACGGAACAGGCTAAAGAAAAGGATTCGCTCAATCTCGGCGCCAACATCCCGAAAGGCGTAAAAAAACCCAAAATGACCATGAAGTAGGTGACGCCATGAAGCGCTATCCAGACTTGCGCGCTTTAATCTTCCAGGACGCCGACGCCCGCCAATATTACAACGAGCTGCCGGAATATGTCCGTGAAATGATCCAATCGAGGGGCGGCGACGTAAACTCGTTCGACAGCCTGAAAAGCCACGCCGACAGGCTTCTGAAGGGCGACGGCTGAGAAGAAGCCGGAGGCAACGGACAAAACCGCCCGCACACGAGTACGACGTACCGCAAATAACGGATCGTGTGTCATCCTGAGCGCAGCAACAGAACCGAGGATTCTTCGGCTTCGCCTCAGAATGACAATGAGCGGTTGCTTTTGGGATGGAATATACCGGATGCAGAAAACATTTGCCGACGACACAGGAGGCCAATGTTTTCTCACCCTGTTATGGCAGGGCGCGCCGATCCGGCGCGTCATTTTTTTATGCGTTTTCTCCTCCTTAACCTGTTGACGTTGCCGCGTTTAGGAACTGTCCAGAAATAAACTGATCAAATATTTTTTTGAAACGCCGTAGAAGCGTTCGTCGTTTCAAAAAAATGTGCATGTTATTTCTGGACAGTT
>WQUN01000029.1 GCA_009782085.1 Bacillota bacterium | reverse complement strand
CCTGGACGATTACGTCATGAAAAAGGTGGACAGGGCGCTGTTGATAAGCATGGGGTTGCTCTAGTACATAAAGGTCGGGCGGAAGAGAAGGCGCTGGCAGTCGTCGACAGAAGCAAAGAAAGGTCCGGGGCGGATTCCGGACCTTTTTTGTTTATCTTTTATCTTTTATCTTTTATCTTTTATCTGTTACCTGTTACTTGTTATCTGTTAACTGGAGTATTACGGCAATTTAGCGTTCCTCAGTTAAATTGCCGTAATACTCCCTCCCTCCTTCGTAAACCGCCAGCAGGTTCCCGGCGGGCACGTCCCGCTGGATCGTGTGCGCCGGGGAGAGGATGTAGCCTCCGTCTTTGTCCAATACGGACAGGATCCGCTTCACTTCCGTTTTGATCTCGCCGGCGGAGCCCGCAGGCAACAGCCGCTGCGTGTCCACGCCGCCCCAGAAGGCCAGTTTGTCCCCGAAATTCTCTTTGAGCCGTTCGGGCTCCATCATGGCCGCGCCGGGCTGGATCGGGTTCAGTATCTCGACGCCGCAGGCGATAAGCGAGGGCAGCAGGCCGAACACGGAGCCGCAGGTGTGGTGCTTGAAAAAGGCTTTGGTGAACCGTTTGGTATATCGGACGCGCTCCGCGAAATAGGGGGCGATCATCTCGTCGAACATGCCGGCGGACATAAAGGGCGCTTTCTGCGTGCCGAAGTCGTCCCCCGACGTGGTGCAGTCGATATACGGCCCAAGCGCGCCGTAATAGGCGGCTATGACTTGCTTCTGATAGTCCAGGACGCGGCTGAAAAAGGCGTGGACGACCTCCGGCTCCGCCGCGAAGCGGAAGAGGAAGTCGTCAAACCCGAACATCCAGCAGCCCAGCTCGAAAACGCCGAAAACGGGATGCTCGGCGACGACGGCGTAATCGGTTTGCGTGTGAAGGAATTCGCCCTTTTCCGCCCATTTCTCAATCAAAGAGGCGTCCGCGCGGGACGGGTCCGGAAGCGGGTAATCCTCGACCTGGGCCAATGTCCGGCCCTTTAACGGGTTATGGCAAATCTCGCCGTGCCCGTTTATACGGCGGTAGCCTATGCCGAAGCTGTCGTAGCAAACGCCGGCCTCCTCGCGGCAAAAAGCCGTCCGCGGGGTCGGCATCCCCCCCACGCGCCGCGTGTCTATGTCCAACGCGATCAGGATCCGCTCGTCCAGGTTGTAATCGCCCCGCTTTTCCCCCGTTATCCCCAACAGGGCGGCCAGCTCGTCCTTCACGGTTTGGTCGTCCACGTCGGTCTGCGGTGAGCCGCACAGGTCGAAGACCGCCCTGTCGGGGCGGCCGTGGGTTACGGCGGCGCGGAAGCGTTCGCGGTGGGTCATGGAGTATATCCTCCTTCAATCAAACTCTCGGTTATATCCCTTCCGCTATCAAATCCCCGAACTCCTCCGTCCCGAGCAGCTTCTCCGGGTCGTCGCCGTCCCTGAACAGGTCTTTCGTCCTGTAGCCGTCCTCTAGCGCCTTTTCGACCGCCGCGTCCACCGCCGCCGCGGCTTTCGCGTCGTGCACGGTGTGCGTGAACAGCAGCGGCACGCACAGGATCGCCGACAGCGGGTTCGCGATGTTCTTGCCGGCAATCGACGGGGCGGAGCCGTGTATCGGCTCGTAGAGGCCGAAATCCGTACCGTTCAGGCTCGCCGACGGGAACAGGCCGATGGAGCCGGAAAGCACGGAGACCTCGTCGGAGAGGATGTCCCCGAACATGTTGGAGGTCAGGATCACGTCGAACTGCGCCGGATTCAGCACGCACTGCATGGCGGCGTTGTCCACGTGCATGTAGTCGAATTCCACGTCCGCGTAGGCGCGGCGCACGTCCTCCACGACCTCGCGCCAGAGCGCGCTGGAGCGGAGCACGTTGCTCTTCGCCACGAGCGTCACCTTGTTCCGGCGGGCGCGGGCCGTCTCGAAGGCCACCTTCGCCACCCGCGCGATCTCAGACTCCGCATAGGCCTCCACGTCATAGAACTGCCGCTCGCCGTTGACTATCCTCTCGCCCTTTTCGCCGAAATATATCCCGGAGACGAGTTCCCGGACGATCAGAATGCCGACGTTTTCGAGGTATTCGGGCTTCAGCGGCGAGAGGTTTATAAGCGGCCTGTATATCTTCGTCTCGCGCAAATTGGTGTAGAGGTTGAATATCTTTCGGAGCGGCAGCAGCGCCTTTGCCTCGACGCCGGCCCACTTGGGGTGGTTGATCTCCTCCGTCGGCCCGCCGAACGGGCCCTTCAGCAGCGCGTGGCAGGTTTTCGCGGCCTCCACGGTGGACTGAGGCAGCGGCTCGCCGTATAAATCGTAGGCCTCGCCGCTGACGGGCAGACGCACAAGCTCGAACTCGTATCCGAAGCGCCTCCCGCACGCTTTCAGCGCCTTAACCGCCTGGCGGATGATCTCCGGCCCGATGTAATCGCCCTCCAATAAACCGATTCTGTAAGTCATAATGTACCTCCCGGGGTTTGGATGTATTGCCGCAGGAGGCATTATAGCACGCCGGGGCGGGGAACTCAACGAATTTTGCTGGGGACGCCGCCAACGGCTGTTCCCTAATGTACAACGCCATCGACTGTCACCCTGAGCGCTGGCGAAGGGTCTTAAAGATTCTTCGCTGCGCTCAGAATGACGGTTGTATATTGTGGAATGATGCCACGGCTGTCCCCTAATGTACAACACCATCGACTGTCACCCTGAGCGCTGGCGAAGGGTCTTAAAGATTCTTCTCTGCGCTCAGAATGACGGTTGTATATTGTGGAATGATGCCCAGGGCGTCCCATTACCTGAATCTGCCGATAACAGCGGGACGTCGAGGGCGGCGTGCAACAGCGGGACGCCGAGGGCGGCGTACAACAACGGGACGCCGAGGGCGGCGTACCCTACTGCATTATAGCGTATCCACGAAAATTTTGCCGCACCCTTTCCGGACGCACGTCAAACTGCTGTCTTTTAACTTTTATCTGTTATCTTTTATCTGTTATCTGTTATCTCAAGCCGCCGTTCTTTGGCGGCTTGCCCGGCTTGCCATCGTTCCGTTCTTCATGATCTCCCTCCAGACCTCCGCGTCGTATTTCGCGTCCCAGGGCATCGTCAGCTTTATCTGCTCCCTTATTTCGCCCATCCGGGCGGGGTCCAGCATCCCCAGCGCGACCTTCGCGCCGTAGTCCCAGAGGCGCAGGCCCTGCCACTGCTCGTCCCAGGAGGCCAGAATGTGCCGGCGGAGGCCGGGATAGTCCATGTCCTCCACATCCGCGTTTTCCAGAAACTCCGGTATGTTGCCGTAAACCAGGCGGGTGCGCTCCGGGTTCGGGTCGCGGTAGGACCGGAGGAGCAAAGTGCCGTTGGTCTGGACGGAGGCGCCCGCGCCGTAGGCCCCGCCCATGTCGCGCACCTGGGGCCAGAGGTATTCGGCGTTCACGAGGCTCGCGGTCACCAGTAAAGAGCCGACGTCGGCCGTCTCGAAGTCGTAGCGCCCGCCGTGGACGACGCTTCGCGTGGAGGAAGTCAGCGCCGGGATCGACAGCATAAACGGCGGGAACCTGTATTTCACGCGCGAAGCCGACGCCTTGCCCCACGTGCTCATGAAGTCTGGCAGCGCGTTTTTGCATTTTTCGTAGGCGGCCGCGCTTCCCGTGAAGCTGGCGGTGCAGTAAGCCTGGTTCAGGATCAGCCGCTTGGCGTCGAGCAGGTTACGCTCGATCATCGGCCAGTAGTCGTCGCTGTCGATGTATTTGAGCAGCGCGTTCACGAAAATGTAATAGCCGAAGCCGTCGATCTCGTATGTGTACCGCCCGCCGCCCGTCAGCATGGCCAGACAGTCCGTGAGCGGCATTTTGCTGTCGTAATCGGCCTCGGCGGCGGCCTTGGCCTCGGCCAGAAACGTCCTGACGGCCCGCCTGTCCATATGCCCCGGGGCCATAGGGTCGAACTCGTCCGAGAGCGCCTTGACCGCGCCTGCGATGCCGCCGTCCAGAGCCATCACCTCGATGTTGAAGCGCGGGGTGTACGCGCCGGAATCGCAGTACGGATAGTCCACGGACATATAGCCCCGGAGGGAGCCTATGACGGAGGCGTCTTTGACGGACAGGCGGCTGTAAGAGCCCATGACCCCGGCCAGGACCTGAGCGTATGGGATCAGGCCCTGCGGCAGGGCGGACGCGTCGAACATCAGGTGCAGCGACGCGACCCCGTGGGTGTCCATGTCCGTGTGCACCAAAGCGGCCGCGCCGACGGCCTCCTCGGTGTAGTCCGGGGCCCTGCAGATCCCGTCCGGAAGGACGCGTTCGAGCCCGCTTCCTGCGCCCGATACGCCGCTGCTTTCCTCCTCGAGCCACTTGGCGTAGGCCGCCGCGCCGGCTTTGATCCGCGCGGCTTCCTCCTTGGACAGGCTTTTCCGCCTCTCCCGGAGGGCGCTGTCCATGCCGCCCAGGACTTCCGCGGCCTTCGCCGGCTCCATCGGCGTCATCAGCACCACGGAGGCGTGGGGGTTGTTGAGGATGCAGCGGCTCACCAGCCGCTTCACGTCTTTATTCCCAAATGTACGGACCGCTTTTTCCAGCCGCGCCTCCCGCCCGAGGCCGACGGCCGGGCCGCCGCCGTAGATGAAGCCCGCCATGGCCTGGATGTTCGCGTTGATCCCCCTCTGGGGCATGTTTTTGCCGAGGGCTTCGGAGAAAGAGCGCCTGTTCTTCAGCGCTTTGAACTGGCTTTGCGGCAGGCCGGCGCGGGAGAGCCGCTCGAAGCCGCTTCGGACGGCCGCTCTGGCGGCCTCGGCCTCGGAGGGCTCTATGCCGCTTATGACGACGCTCAAAACGCACTGGCTAATAATCGAGTAGAAGTCCGTCTGGATCAAAGCGCCGGGGAACCTGGCGGCGAGGTCTTTCTTGAGCGGGGACTCGTCGTTCAGGTCCAGCGCCTGCGTCAAAAGCTCCAGCTTTTCCATGTCCGGGCCGAAGCAGTCGCACACGGCGTAGGAGGCGGCCAAAGTCGCCTTGCTTCCGCAAGGGTACTCCGCGCGTAACAGCTTCGGCTCCTCGAAGGCAGGCTGGTTTAGGACGCGGGCGGAGTCGTTTTCCTTGGCCGGGAAAAAGGACAGATAGTTTTCGTCCAGGAGTTTCAGGGTTTTTCCGACGTCCTGCCTGCCGTATATAAATATGAGCGCGTTCGAAGGGACGTAGTTTTCGGCGTAGGTCTTCAGGAAATCCCCGTATGTGAGGCGGGTTATGGCGGCAGGCACGCCGCCGGAGTCGTAGCGGTACTGGGTGTCCGGGAACAGGGAGCGCATGACCGCCCTGGCGAGGTAGGCCCTGTCAGCGGAGTACGCGCCCTTCATCTCGTTGAGCACGGTCCCGTTGAATTTGAGCTCGCCGCCCTGGGGCCACTCCAGCCGCCAGCCCTCCCGCCGGAATATGTTCGGCTCGGCCAGCGCGCGCGGAAAGAAAATGCCGTCCAGGTAGGTTTTGATCAGAGCGCGGTAGTCGTCCTCGTCGCGGCTGGCCAGGGCGTAGAGCGTGAAGTCGGGAAACGTCATCGCGTTCAGGAAGGTGGCGGAGGAGTGGTTCGCCAGGTACACGAACGGGTTTTTCAGATCCGACCGCTCCGAGCCTCCGAGCAGGCAGTGCTCTATGATATGGTTCACGCCGGTGTCGTCGGTCGCCACGGTCCGGAAGCCGACGCCGAAGGTCTTCTCGGAGTCGTCCGCGTCCACGTAGAGGAGCCTCGCGCCAGACCCGGCGTGCTCCATATATATCGCCTCGCCCCCCAGAGCGGGGATATACTCCCGGGAGATCTCCCGGAAGCCGTGCGCGTCCGCTCCGGCGAAATCGGAGAGTTCGGCCTCGCCGGCGAAAGCGGAGGGCTCGGCCGCGTCCGCCTCCCAGCCGTCCGACGAGAACTCCATGACGAACACCAGAAAGCACACCCATACCGCGGTGACAAATTTAGACAATATACCATCCCTTTCGATATCAAAGCGGGGGAATCAAAACCTGTATCCGACCCACGGGAAACCTGATTGGCGCGGCGATTTTTATACGAATCTCGATTAAAATCTTCACAGTCTGTCGCCGAGAACGCCGCAGAAGCGTTCGGCGTTTCGGCTCCGCCTGTGAAGTTTTAATCTGAGATTCGTATTAGGCGGACAAGAGGCCGAAATTGACGCTGAGATATTATGCCAAAAGGGCGGGCGTTCTATCCATGTGATGTATAGCGTGTAATTTTCCTTGTGGACATCCGTCCCGGCATAAAGTATACTTCCCATTGCGGCGCCCTTCCTTTTTGTAAGCGGTAATCCCTCCTTGCCTGCCAGTATTCCCGTTTCGTTTGAAATTGAGCTTCAAACTTATTGTTTTTTCAGGTTAATCCGCGCTTTACAGATTTTTGGGGCGCTGCATGGGAGGTTAAATATATGACCTATTATGTGTCTCCAACCGGCGGCGACGGGAATCCCGGCACGCCGGGCCTGCCGCTGCAAACCCTGGCCGCGGCGGTGGACAGGTCCCGGTCCGGAAACGGGGAAAAGGAAATCGTGCTCCTGGCCGGGGAATACGAAAACACGCGCGTCGCGCTAGACAGCCGGGACAGCGGCCTGACGATCCGGGGCGAAGGCGGGCCGGTGCTCCGCGGCGGGATAAGGCTCTACGGATGGGAACCATGCGCCGGGGACGGCGGCCTTTACAGCCTCGCGCTTCCGGCGGGATTTGCCGGGAGCATCCGGATGCTGGAGATAAACGGCCGGCTGCGCCAACGCTCCAGGTATCCGAGGGAGGGGTTCCTCCTCCACAACAGCGCCTTTGCGTCGAACTGGATCAGCACCTCGGGCGGCGGATGGGACGTGAAGCCGACGGAGGACGAGCTCAGGCGGCTGGAGTACGACCCGGAGGTTTTGCCGGCGGGTTTCGACTGGGACGGCGCGGAGCTGACCGTCTTTCACAAATGGGACGAGACTTTGGCGGGAGTAAGCGCCCATGACCCGGAAAAGCGCCTGCTGACGCTGTCCGTGCCCTGCACTCATCCTCCCGGCGCGTTCGGGGTGAAAAAATTCGTCGTCTGGAACACACGGTTCGGTATGGAACCGGGGTGCTGGCGGCTCGGAACCGGCGGGAAGCTCCTGTACCGACCCTTTCCGGGGGAGGACATGCGCGGCGCGGCGGCTTATATACCGCTTTTTGAGAGCGTCATTACAATCGAGGGCGATGTCGCGGGGCTGACGATACGGGACGTCGCCTTCATGACGACCGCCTCGCCGGAGCGGCCGGCCGGCTTCGGCGCGGCGAAGACGACGGGCGCGGCCGACAGCGCGGCGCGCCTCGAGGACTGCGTTTTCAGCGGTCTGTCATTTCGGAACGCCGGCGGCTGGGGGCTGCGCCTGCACGGCGAGAACAAAAACGTCGCCG
>WQUN01000028.1 GCA_009782085.1 Bacillota bacterium | reverse complement strand
GCAGAACGCCGCCCCTACAGTCAAAACGGCGAATTATCAGGATTTTGTAGGGGCGGCGTTCTGCCGCCCGCCCGTATCAACACTATTTGAGACTATAACCAAAACATTAGCCTCATCTGTCGGCGTCGTCGGCAAATGTTTTCTGCATCCGGTATAGACGCAGCCGGAACTGATTGGAGGGCCCCATGAACTACATCCGAATAACGACCTCCGACAACATCGAGATCGAATACCGTCTGGCCGGGGCCGGCTCGCGCATCTCGGCGGCGGTGGTCGACCTGCTGGCGCAGACCGCCGCGTTCGCCGCCGTGTGCCTGCTCCTGTACTTCGCCGCGGACGGGCCAAGGGCCGGGGCGCTCGGACTGCTCGCGGCGGGCGGCCCGCCGCTGGCCGTGCTGATCGTCATGTCCTTCCTGATATATTTTGTCTACCACATTTTTTTCGAAATGCTGATGAACGGGCAGTCCCCGGGGAAAAGGCTGTTCCGCCTGCGCGTCGTCGGGGGGAACGGCAGGCCGGTCGGGCTTTTCCAGTCGCTCATACGCAACGTTTTCCGCTACACGGCGGACATGCCCGGCATAGGCGTCATAACCATGCTGTGCTCGCGCAAAGGCAAAAGAGTGGGCGACATGCTCGCCTCCACCGTGGTAATCTCCGAAAACGGGAGCCTGGCGCTCGAAAGCCTGACCTTCGAACCGTATGACAGACAGAACCCGCCGCCCGCCGGCGGGGCGGGATACGGCCTCCCGGCGCCGACGGCCGACGAAGTCAGCCTTTTGGCGGAATACAACGCCCGGCGGGCCTCTCTGCCCGACGGCGGCGAAAAGATAAAGCGGATGCTCGGGGAATATTTCTCCGCCCGCAGAGGATAAGTCGTTTCGATTTGAAATGAGCTGAAAACGAGCGCGAAACGACCGATGTTCAGGGGCGTTTCGCGCGAAGATTGAAGCTCAATTTCAAACGAAACGACTGCCGGTCGGCGAAGCTCTGGAAATCTACGCGAGGGAGAGGATGCAATGAGCATGTTGGACGCGATACCCAGGTTTTTCAACGGGATCGGAAAGCGGAAGCCGACGCCGGTGCCGACGGAGGAAAAACCGGCGCCCGTCTGGAGCCGGAGGGCGATCACCGCGCACTTTTCCGGGTATTTCGGCGAGCCGGGGGAGACGATAGACACCGGCGGGAAGATCATAATACATATAATAAGCCCGACTTCCGAGCGGAATTATTTCACCCTTTTCACGTCCGGGATGAGCATAGTCCCGATGAACCAGCCGTACGGGCTTTCGGGCTACGAGTACGCGGAGCTGATGCTGCACCTTCCGGCGGACTGGGTGTTCAACCCGAAAGACCTCAAATCCTACTGGCCCGTGGAGTGGCTGAAGACCCTGGCCTATCTGCCGGAGGACGAAAACGCCTGGCTCTTCTACGGCCACACGATCCCCAACGGGGACGACGCCGAGCCCTTCGCCCCGAACACCCGCCTGGGCTGCTTCATTTTGGGCGCCACGAACCTGCTCTCCTGCGACGAAGAGCGCGACGCCTTTTCGATGCTCGACATGGGCGGCGACAAGGTCGTCTATTGCTTCACGCTGCTCCCGATCTACAAGTCCGAGATGGAATACAAGCTCCGGAACTCCGCCCAGGACCTCTTCGCGCTGTTCAAACTGCACGGGGTGAGCGACGTGATTGATATAAACAGGGGGAACCTGGTATAATAGGCGTATGATCGGAGGCGTCCCATGAATAATTTGGCATATGAAGAGGAAATTTGGGAAGAAATGTTAAACGGGCAAATTGTGGCCATGTCGCCGCGCCCTGCGGTCAATCACAATGTGGTTGCCTATAACATCGTAACTGTTTTCAAGATTTTCCTGAAAGGGAAAACCTGTTCCGCTTTTGGCGAGGTGGACGTTTTTCTGACGGATAAGGACAGGGTCATACCGGACGTCGTTGTCGTCTGCGACAGGAATAAGATCAAGACAAACGGCATCCACGGCGCGCCCGACCTGGTCGCGGAGGTGCTCTCCCCCAAAACCCAGAAAAACGACCGCGGCTACAAGAAAAACCTCTACGAAAAATGCGGCGTGAAGGAATACTGGATCGTGGACGCCGAGCACCGCTCCGTCGAGGTCAATCTGCTGAAAGACGGGGTCTTTTACCTGGACGAAATCTACGCCATATATCCCGACTACGTGATCGAGGGAATGACGGAAGAGGAACGGAGCCGCGTCCCCGCCGGATTTGTGACGTCGCTCTTCCCGGATCTGACCATATCCCTCGAGGACGTGTTCGAGGGCAGGTTTTAGCGCGCATACCAAAAGCGACTGCTTATTGTAGGGAGCGTTATTCAATATTAAATCGACAAATAACTGCTGTAAATTGATTAACTGTCATGGTGATAGTCGTAAAAAGTGTTGATGCGTTGTTATACGGGCGGCAGAACGCCGCCCCTACAGTCAAAACGGCGAATTATCAGGATTTTGTAGGGGCGGCGTTCTGCCGCCCGCCCGTAT
>WQUN01000027.1 GCA_009782085.1 Bacillota bacterium | reverse complement strand
ACAGGCCGACGCTCTGGATGAAATAGCGAGGCTTGAGCGGGAAGCATACAAATTGGCCCAAACATTCATTGAGCGGTATTGCTGAGGCTTTGCTGTGAGATTACCTATGCCAAATTGCCAGTTTTCCAAATTTCGGTCGTTATTGACAGTTCATACGCGGCATGTTATTATGATTTTACAAAACTGAATACAATAAAGGCTTTGACGAGGAAGAGTACGCGTTTTCCGATGCGCAGAGAGGGAACGGTGAACGTAAACGCCGCGCGTTTACATTCTGGGTGGAAGTTCCCGTGAGGAAAGTGCGGAAGGTAGCCTCTGAGCTGTGAACCGAACGGAATATTCTTGTCATGCGGAATATTCCCAGTAGGCTTCAACGGAGTTTCCACCGTCATAGGGAAAGCGGTATCGGATATGCCTATCCCGTACCGGCGGAGCGCGGAGGTTTTCCTCCGAATTTGGGTGGTACCACGGACAATAAAGTTCGTCCCAAGCAGTTTACTTATTACAGTATTCTGCTTGGGACTTTTATTGTATTCGGTTACTACCAATTCGGGAGGAATGGTCATGGAAAAGCGTTACAATTTCACGCAAATCGAAAAGCGGATGCAGGAATTCTGGGAACGGGAAAAGATTTACGCCTTCGACAAAAACGCGCCGGGAGAGATTTACTCCATCGACACGCCGCCGCCGACAGTCAGCGGGAGCTTGCATATCGGGCATTTGTTCTCGTATGTGCAGGCGGAGATCATCGCCCGTTTCCGACGGATGCAGGGGTACAACGTCTTTTACCCCTTCGGCTTCGACGACAACGGGCTGCCTACCGAGCGCCTCGTAGAGCGCGAGGAGGGCATCCGCGCGAACGCTTTGCCGCGCGGCGAATTTATAGAAAAATGCCGGAACACGGCGGAAAAATACGTGAACGAGTTCAAGGATTTCTGGAAAACGCTGGGGTTCTCGGCGGATTGGTCTTTGGAATACCAGACGATAAACCCGGACGTCCGCAAAATATCGCAGCAGCTGTTCCTGGAGCTTGTCAAATCGGGAAAGGCGTACATGAAGGAGTCGCCGGTTCTGTGGTGCGCCGAATGCCGGACTTCCATCGCGCAGGCGGAACTGGAGACGGCGGACATAGAGAGCGCGTATGTGTATGTGCCGTTTGTTTTGGCGGGAAATGAGGCGGAAAACGCCGCACACATGAAGGATCACATGTCAGAGGATGCTAAGCCAAATCCCGCCACGCTGATTGTGGCCACCACAAGGCCGGAATTGCTCTATGGCTGCGTCTGTCTGTTTGTAAACCCCAGCGACGGCCGCTACAAAGATTTTATCGGCAAGTCCGTGAAAGTCCCGCTGTATGACTACGAAATCCCTATCTTAGCCGACGATAAGGCGAGTATAGACAAGGGCACCGGCGTGGTCATGTGCGCGACGTTCGGCGACAGCACGGACGCGGAATGGTACGCGGAACACGAACTGCCGTACCGTAAAATCATTCTGCCGGACGGAACGATCGCGGCCGACGTCCCGTATATCGCCGGGCTGCATGTCCGCGAGGCCCGGGCCGCGACAGTCCGCCTCTTGGACGAACGCGGGCTGCTGCTCAAATCGGATAATATCGTCCATACGGTGGGCGTGCACGAGCGCTGCGGGAAAGAGGTCGAGATAATTCCGTCCAGGCAGTGGTATATCGACGTGCTGACGAAGAGGGACGAATTTCTCAAGGCCGCCGACGGGATCAACTGGTACCCTTCGCAGATGAAGAACCGCTATATCGCATGGGTTGAAAATTTGAAGTGGGACTGGTGCATATCGCGCCAGCGGTATTTCGGGGTGCCGTTCCCGGTCTGGTACTGCGAGGAATGCGGCGCGCCAATCTTCGCCAGACCCGAGCAGCTTCCCGTAAACCCGCTGGAAATCGAATTATGCGGTACGTGCGATTCATGCGGGAGCACGAGTTTTGTCCCGGAGAGCGCCGTTTTCGACACCTGGGCGACGTCCAGCGTCACGCCGCAGATCAACGAGCGGCTGGGCCTGGAGCTCACGCCGATGAGCATGCGCACACAAGCCCATGAAATAATTCGCACATGGGCATTTTACACCATCGTCCGGAGCCTCTATCATACAGGTAATATTCCATGGAAGGATATAATGATATGTGGTTGGGTATTGGCGAAAAAAGGCGAGAAAATAGGCAAATCGAAAAATAACAGCGAGTCGGAACCGAAAGCATTGATCGAGACGCACTCGGCGGACGTTTTGCGATACTGGACGGCGGGGGCCAGGCTCGGGATGGACACGTTCTTTTCACCGGACGAATTGTCTATCCCGAAAAGATTCATAACGAAGCTCTGGAACGCGTCGAAGTTCGCGATTGCGCATTTGCAGGACTTTGATATTGCCGATTCAGATTGTGCCGATTGCATTATTGCAGATTCCGATATTGCCGATTATGATTGTGCTGATTCTCCTTTTACAGACAAACCGGAGCTTCTGCCGATCGACAGGTGGATAATCGAGCGCGTGAAGGTCACGGCGGACAGGGCGGCAAAGCTGCTGTACGAATACGAGATCGGCTCCGCGCGGCATGAGATCGACGGGCTGTTCTGGAAGGATTTCTGCGACAACTACATCGAGATCGTCAAGGAACGGCTGTACGAGCCCGAGATCCACGGCGTCACGGAGCGAAAAAGCGCCCAGTACGCGCTGTATTACGCGCTGCTGAACATTTTGAAGCTCTATTCTATTTACGTCCCGCACATTTCGGAGTATATTTATCAGGAGTTTTTCAGGAGGCATGAAAAAACGGCGTCGATCCATAAAACGCTGTGGGTAAAGCCGTTACCGGTAGAGCGTTTGGCAGGGGAGCCTTCATCAGCCAATGACCGGATTATTCTGTTCGGCGAAAAGGTCAAGGACGTTATGGCGGAGGTTCGCAGATACAAGTCGGAGCGGAACCTTTCGATGCGGGCGGAGATGGATGAGCTTGTTATTAAGACCGAACCGGAATTTGCGGAGTGGTTTAGGCTGACTGAGAAGGACTTGAAGGCGTGTACCAATGCGAAAGAGATAATTTTCACAACCTAGGACATCATCCCAGAAGTAACTGCTCATTGTCATTCTGAGGCGAAGCCGAAGAATCTTAGATCCTTCGCTACGCTCAGGATGACAATTGGGCCTTTATTTGCGATACGTTGTACTAGGAACCAGTTATGACATGGGCATTTATCCCAAAGTACCCGCGGAAACTACTCTGTCATTCTGAGGCGAAGCCGAAGAATCTTGCCTTTGTCACGGAGGTGAAAGATCTATTACTTCGCTCAGGATGACAACGGAATGCGGCATTCGGGTTTCCGTGGAAACTCATCCCATTTTTAGAGGTGTGCCATGGTACAAAACCATTTTACCGCGACGGGGATCGTGTTCAACGAAAAGAAAGAAATCCTGATGATAAAGCATAACAAGCTGAAGGTCTGGCTCCCGCCGGGCGGGCATATCGATGAAAACGAATTGCCTGACGACGCCGTTTTACGGGAGATATACGAGGAAACCGGAATCATGGCAGAAATCATATCCGAAAAGCAGGGTTTGTCACTGTCGCACGAAGGCTGTAGGGAATTGGAGCGGCCTTTTACAATACTTTTAGAGGATATTGAAGGCGACGGCACTCATAACCATATTGACTTAATCTATTTATGCAGGGCTCAAGCCGGCGAATTGAAACCGCAGGCGTCAGAGGTTAACGACATCGGATGGTTTGGGGTCGAGCGGATTCTCGAATTGGAGACTTATGAAAATGTGATCTTGACCGTGTTGAAGGCGGAAGCCTATCTGAGAGATATGCAAAAGCGCTAAGGAGAACGCATGAACAACCAACCATTCGAGATTTTAGGGAAATATTTCGGCTACCCGGCTTTCCGTCCCGGCCAGGAAGAAGTCATCCGCGCTATTTTAGGCGGGCGCGACGCTCTCGCGGTCATGCCGACGGGCGCGGGTAAATCCCTGTGCTTCCAGATACCGGCGCTGATGTTCGGAGGAATCACCCTCGTGGTGTCGCCGCTGATCTCGCTTATGAGGGATCAGGTGGCCGCGCTTACGCAAAACGGCGTAGCGGCGGCGTTCATCAACTCGTCGCTGACACAGGCGCAGACGGACAAGGCCCTTGCCCGCGCCCGGCAGGGGCTATACAAGATCATCTACGTGGCTCCCGAACGCCTTGACGCGCCGTCGTTTACGGATTTCGCCCAAACCGCCGACGTCTCGATGGTGGCTGTCGACGAGGCCCACTGCGTCTCGCACTGGGGACAGGATTTCCGCCCGAGCTACCTGAACATATCCGCGTTTATTGCCTCGCTACCGAAACGCCCAGTGGTGGCTGCGTTTACGGCGACGGCCACAAGCGACGTGAAAGACGACGTCATACGGCTGCTTGGCCTCGAAAACCCGCTGAATCTGACAATGGGCTTCAACCGCGAAAATTTGTATTTCGAGGTGCGCCGCCCGCGCGATAAATACGGCGAGCTGGCCGGATATTTGTTGGAAAACAAAGGCAAAAGCGGGATCGTGTACTGCGCGACGCGCAAAACCGTGAACGAGGTGACTGAAAGGCTTAATCACGACGGATTTCCGGCTTGCGCGTATCACGCGGGCCTGTCGCAGGCGGAGCGCGTGACGGCGCAGGATGATTTCGTATATGACCGGAAGAGCGTCATTGTGGCGACAAACGCCTTTGGAATGGGCATCGACAAGAGCAATGTGGCCTTTGTCATACACTACAACATGCCGAAAAACATGGAGAGCTACTACCAGGAGGCCGGACGCGCCGGGCGGGACGGCAGCCCCGCCGAATGCGTACTGTTTTTCAGCGCGCAGGATATAATCATCAATAAATATTTGATAGAGCACACAGGCGGCATGGGCGAGCAGAGCCAAATCTGGACGGAATTCGCGTTTGGCGCGGCCGGCCCCGAATCGGAAAAAGACGACCCTTTGACGCCGGATGAGCTTAAAGCGCTGAAAGCCCGGGATTATAAGCGGCTGACGCAGATCGAATGGTACTGCAAAACCGCGGAATGCCTGCGGCGGTACATACTGGATTATTTCGGCGACACCGAAGCTATGGCGTGCGATAATTGCGGCAACTGCCGCGCAGAGCGTAAAATGGCCGATGTCACCGTGGAGGCGCAGAAGATCCTGTCCTGCGTCTGCCGCATGAACAGGGGTTACGGCATAACCACCGTGATTGACGTGTTGCGCGGCGCAAAAAGCGAGAAACTGTCGAGGCTGGGCCTGGATTCGATAAAGACATACGGCGCGATGGCGGACAAAAGCGCCGGGGAAATACGGCTGATTGCCGACTTTTTGTTGCAGGGCGGTTATTTACGCTCCATGGGGGGCGAGTACCCCGTTGTGAAGGTGGCCGAAAAAGGGAATTCCGTGCTGTTTGACGGAGAAAAGGTGTTCATGCCCGTTTTAGAGGAGGGATCTGCGGAATCGGATTTGGACAGGATTTTAGGAAAGAGGCCGTCGCTAAAGAAAAAAGCCGAAGCGGCGAGGGCCGCTGTAAATACGGGTTTGCTTGCCGCCTTGAAGGAACTGAGGCTAAAGATCGCCCATGAGGAGAATGTTCCGGCGTTCGTTATTTTTTCCGACGCGACGCTCGTGGACATGTGCGCGAGAATGCCGTCAAACGAGGAGGAAATGCTGGGCGTATCCGGCGTCGGACAGGTGAAACTCGCGAAATACGGCGCGGCGTTCCTGAATGTGCTGCGCGGGTTTGCCGGTAAAGACGCCATCAACGGGGATTCTATTGTGAACAGGATGGGATTTTATAATAAACCGCCAAAGCCTGCCGCAAACGATATAATTGACACGGCGAGTTTTGTTGAGGACAATTTTATGTTTTTCGATGAACCCGTGCCCGTCTCGGTATTCATGGACAGAATCAACGCGCTGGTTTACCAGAAACGGAGCAAAGGATTGTCGTCGCGGAGGATTACGGGCAGGCTGATTGACGAGGGCTATCTTGAAGATAAGGCGCTCGAAGGGTCCAAGGCCAGGGTGGCTACCGAGAAGGGCTTACAGGCGGGAATTTCAACCGTCAGGGAGGAAAACGCGGAAGCCGCGGCATACTATCGGAATTACTACAATCCAGACGCGCAGAAGATGATATTGGGATACGTAGTATCGAGTATAAGAGCGGAGACATGATCTCTTTCAACTCCAATGTCAACAGGTTAAAGGGGTTTACGGTCGGGGATGGAACCCCGACCCTACGTAATCCGCGATTATGCAGCTGCGGGTTCCATCCCGCACCGCACGACAACGCATGAAAGTATTTCTGCATAAAATTAGAGATCCTTTTGTTGTAGGGCGCGCCGACCCCGGCGCGCCGTTCCACACAATTGGCACTATTTGCAATGAATATCGTTGCAAGCTCGGCGCGCCCTACATTCGTTGTGCAATTTATATGTTCATTCGTTTGTCATGTCCCGCACCGCTTAACCTGTTGACATTGCTTTCAACTCTATCACCGGCAACAGTTTGGCATAGTAAAAATAAATTCACCGGATTTTCCCGTCTATCAGGTAATCATAAGTCACGCCAAAAATCCTCGCGAAGGCCTGTATCTCGAAATCCGAAACATACCGCTTATTGGTTTCTATCCGCGTGATGACATTCTTGTCTATGTCGATTCCCATCAACTGCAGTTTTTGGGCAAGCCCCCTTTGCGACAACCTGGGTATTGCGTTTTCCCGAAGCTCTTTGAGCCGTACGCCAATTAAGTTTTTGTCGCCGTCAGCGTTTCTGGGTTTTGACATATCGCCGCCTCATTTGCTTTTGCAATGTTTCGGTTCAAAAATACTTTTTTGTTTTACAAATTCTATGTAACGGATAATATCTTGTTTTGCCTCTGTAGTCGCATTTTCCGGCAGATAGACGCAATTCTCGTTTCGCTTATATGGTAGCGGCTCATTGATCAAGCCAAGCAAATAATCCAGTGAAACATTGAAAATTTCCGCAATCTTCACTTTTAACTCGTCATTTGGCGTACTTTTATTCCGCTCATACGATGAAATTGTATGATGTGACAAAGAAAGCAATCGAGCCAATCCCGTCTGATCCAGTCCGGCGTCTTTTCGCAATTCGGCCAATCGTTCACCGATAATGGCGCTCACCCTCTTAAATCCTGTTTTTTTGATTATAAGGGTTCTACACCGAGATTTCACAAAACCGCAAGAAACTTCGATATATGCATTGACACTCATAAGAAACTTATGTATAATTTATAACAGATAAACGTCACATGGTAAGTAACTCGGAGGCAGGCATGAATTACGAGGATCAATATAGGAAACTCCTCAACGATATCCTTGAATTGGCGAAAAAGCACGCGACGGAATTGGCGGAAGCCGAAATAGGCGTTCAAGACGTGGACACAGGAACGAAGAGCTTAGACGCCGAATCCGATTCCGAATCCGATATTCCGGCCGCCCCTGTCGTCTATCCTATAAAAAAATCCGCTAAGAGAAAAAATAGCGGATTATACATAAATTAAAATATCAGATAAAATTAGACTCGCATGAATCACGGTATCAGCGCCCGCCTGAACAGGTACCGTACCTTCCCCAGGTTTTCCAGGGTCATAGATTCCAACACGCCGTGATATTCGCAGGCCCGCCTGATCTCTTCCTCCCCGGGCAAAATTTCCCCGAAGTGCGTGCGCATCAAAGCGCCGGCCGTCTCCGCCAAAGCGCGCCCGTCTATCGTCACGCTTTTGTCCGCGCGCTCCGGGAAGGTCACGAGCGTCTCCCCCGGTGACACGCTCAGGCCGTGAAAGGCCAGCAGACGGAGAGTATCGTTGTAAAGGGCGTCGAGCTGACGCGAAGTCCCGGCAAAGCGGCGGCGCACGCCGTCATATGCCCACATGCGGGCCTTATGCCGCGGCCCGGCCCAGAGCGCCCAGCGGAACAGGCCGAAAAGCGCGGCGGCCGCGAGGATCGGCGGCCAGATGAACAAGGCCCGGTTCCGAGTTCCCTGGACCGCCGGAGGCGCTATGACGCCCCGATCCTGAGGCGGGGGAGAAGGCGTCGGCGGGGGAGTTTCGGCGGCAGGGGCCGGTATAACGGGCGCGGCAACGGGAGCGTCGCCGTTGAGCGGGGCCGCCGGGTTCCAGTTCAGCGGGTCGAACGTCAGCCAGCCGATGCCCTCGAAATAGACCTCGCTCCAGGCGTGCCCGGTTCGGCCGGTGGCCTGATAGAGGCCCCGCTTTTCCGTGCCCTCCAGCGCGAAGCCCTCCACATACCTGGCGGGAAGCCCGGCGCAGCGCGCCAGCACGGTCATCGCCGTGGCGAAGTAGACGCAGTATCCCTCTTTTGTCTCCAGAAAATGGGCGGTAAAGTCGGCGCCCTCCGGCGGCGTATCAGGCGTCAGCGTGTAGGAGGCATTCTCCGACAGCCATTTGCTTATGGCCCGGGCCTTGAGATACGGCGAGGCGAAGCCCGTTATATGCACTATAAACTCCGCCGTTTGCCTGACCGACGCGGGAAGCTCGTCCGGAAGCTGGGTGTAGCGTTCTTTTGCCGCGGCGTAGCCCTTGGGGTCTTTGACCAGTTTCTCGAGCCCGGCGAATTTCTCGTCAAAACCGGCCTTTCCGGTATCCCAGACGCGCGCGCTGACGGTGTACTGCTCGCCATTATAGACATTCCGCCGCAAAAAAAGCTCCGAACGCGCGTTAAAATAGGCGTCCTCATTTTTAAGATAAGCGCCGGGCGTGAACTCACGGATGTTGGCCGGGGCGAACAGGGTATTGTTGCCGGAGCTCCGGGCATAGCGCACGGTGACTTCCACGTCGGAGGTCAGCTCATCGTAAAGGCTTTTGGCCTCTGCGCCGCCTATGGGCTTGTCCAGGTCAAAGGCCTCCGCCCTCGCGCCGCGCCAAATCACGCCGCCGAGCCGCATATCCGCGTCCGGGCTGGACACGCTCCAGCCGTTTCCGTCGTAATAGTCCAGCACCCGGCCCTTCAGAAGCACAGGCCGGTCGGTCCAAACCGACAGATACGTCATGTCGTTTAGGCCGGCGGGGCCGCCCAAATCCCCCGTTTCATCCTCAAAACCGAGCTCGTCCAGGCTGAAATCCGAATAGTCCCATCCCCACCCGCCGGGCGAAACGCCGAACTTAGTGTTCAAATCGTCCGCAAACGAATTGAGCCTGTCGGATTTCCACTTCGAGGTGTCCGCGGGCACCGTCAGCAGCGCGAGAAGCACTGAAACCGCCGCGGCGGCGGCCGCCACGGCCTGCATCCGCGATTTGGACACGCCGGCGCGCTCCGCTTCCCCGACAGGCACGCCGCTTTGTTTTATGAGCCGGTTCGCGTAGGTTTTCGGAAGCAGCACAATAAGCCCCGCCGCGCTGAGGCAGAGGGCTTTCGTAAGGTCGGAGTCCATGATCAGATATGACGCCGTGAGCGCGGCGGCCTGGATCAGCACAAATACCGGAAAGAAAAACAGCCTGCGGATCAAAACGTAGATGACCAAAGTGACGGAAACGGCGACGCAGCCGTACGCGGCCGTCATGAAGCCGGGGTCCGTCACGTCCTCCACATAGGGCGCGCCGGATGTGACCCAGCGCGCGAACGCCCGCCAGTACGCGAGCGTATCGGGGAGAACGCCCGTCCAGCGCTGGTAGAGCAAGGACAGCAGCGCCAGGCCCGCGAGCGCGGAGGGCATTATCCACCATCTGCGCCCGGGCAGAATATAGAAAACGAGCGGGACGGCCGCCGCCAGGAGGCATGCCCACACGCTGTGGTCAAGCTCCGTCGGCGCGAGCAGAGCCGTCATAGCGCCGGCCGAGAGAAGCAGGCACGCCAAAGCGTCCATCGGCGCCCCGCCGCGGGAAATCCGGGCGAACCCCCCGGTTTTATCACCGACGTCGGCGCTCACGCCGCGAATATCGTATACGGCTTTTGGGGCGCGTTTCCGCCTTATTGTCATCTCATGACACTCTCTTCTCCCAAAACGGCCGCTATGTCGTCGCCGACCGCCAAACGGACCGTCCAGACGCCTCCGACGGACGCGGATTCAGCCGCGGCCTCCGCGCCTTTCCCCGTGGAAAGCTCGATCAGCCTGATGTTCTTTATGCCGGACATGGACAGGACTTCGCGGATGACGGCGTCGCTGCGCGCCGTTATCGCGTAGACCGCCTCGACGTCGGAATACGATATCCGCTGGAATACCTCCGCGAAATCGCCCTGTTCCGTAAAACGCAATTCCGCGAGGCCCTCGTAAAACCGGAGGAAGTCCCTCTCGGTTTCACAGACGTCCGGCGCGCCGGGCAAGGCGGCGCACCCGAAGATCACGCGGCGCCCGGTCCTCAGGCTGTAATGGGCCACCGCCGCGGCGCATTCGCAGGCCAGGTCGGCCAGATACAGCCGTTCCTCCTCGTCCCCGCCCCCGACGGCGGTGTCCATGGCGATCAGCACGGAAGTCTCGAATGGCGCGTCGTAGGTTTTGACGTAAAGCTCCCGCCGTTTGGCGGAGACCGCCCTGTGCACCCGCTTGAAAGGGTCCCCCGGCGTATATTTGCTAAGCCCGGCGTAGGATTCCCCCTGCTTGGCTATATGGGCCCCGGTCGAGCCGAAAACCTTGGCGTCGGTCCGTTTGGCGGAGGGGAGCGAGATATCGGCGAGCCTCGGATAGACCTTCATTTCGGTCTGGCGGTAATACGGCAAGGAGAGCATGTTAAAGCGTGTCCTCACCAGGCCGAAGCTGTCGTTGACCTCGAGTTCGGTCATGCCGACGCCGAATACGCCGCGGTAAGGGCAAAAGAGGGGGACGGTGAAGGAGGCGTGGCTCCGCGGGAGCAGGCTGAAGCTCAGGCGCACCCTGGAGGAGCGCGCGACGGGCGCCACGGTCACGCGCATAAAGGCGAAGGGAAACGGTTTGTCGTTGTATATCTCCACGCGGAGCGAAGTCTCGCCGCCCTTGACGCAGACGCGTCGCTCGGTCCTCTGCACGTAGGAGAACGACAGCAGCGTCCACAGGTTCAGGGCCAGCGAGAACAGCAGCACAAAACCCATGATGAACAGCAGCAGAAAGAACTCCCGCCGGCCGGTCAGGAGCCCGGCGATGAGAAGCGCCGCCATAGCCGGATACCAGCACATTTTAAGCGGCCTCATGTTCCGGCCACCACCGGGACCGGAACCAGGCGCAACACGTCGGCCAGTATCTGTTCGGCGCTCTGGCTTTGGGTATAGGCGTGAATATTCGGGATGAGGCGGTGGCAGAGCGTATGGTTCGCCATGGCTTGCACGTCGTCAGGTATCGTGTAATTCCGGCCTTTCAGCAAGGCGTGCCCCATCGACGCCCTCATCAGCGCGATCGCGCCGCGCGGGCTGACGCCCAGGGAGACGCCCTCGTGCTTCCTCGTGCGCTGGACGATGTCCACGATGTACGCCACGACGGGAGCCGAGCAGAGCACGTGGTCGAGGGCCGTCTGCATAGAAAGCACGTCCCCGGCGTTTGCCACCGGCGACAGCGGCGCGCGGACCGCGCCGCCCCGGTTGCGGGCCAGGATAGCCGCCTCGTCTGTCCTGGACGGATAGCCCATGCCGATCCGCATCAAAAACCTGTCCAGCTGCGCCTCCGGCAGGGGATAGGTGCCCGCGTGCTCGACGGGGTTCTGCGTCGCGCAGACCATGAACGGCCGCGGCAAAACGCGGGTCACGCCGTCTACCGTGACCGCGCCCTCCTGCATGGCCTGGAGCAAGGCCGACTGCGTCTTGGGGCTTGTCCGGTTGAGTTCGTCTGCCAACAAAATGTTGCACATCACCGCGCCCTGGTAGAATTTTTCCTCCCCGGTCACGGGGTGGTACATGGTGAAGCCGGTCACGTCGGACGGAAGCACGTCCGGCGTAAACTGCACCCGCTGAAACGAGCAGTCCACGGAGGCCGCGAGCGCCGCCACCATGGAGGTCTTGCCGAGGCCGGGCACGTCCTCGATCAGCGCGTGCCCGCCGGTGGCCAGGCAGATTAGCAGCAGATCCGCCGCCTCGTCCTTGCCGACGATCACTTTCGCGATATTTCGCTTTATGGCGGAGAAAAGATCGGAAACCGCGCCGGGCGCCGGGCTTCCGTCCGTTTGTGCCGATGTGTTCGCGTTTTCGTTCACTTGGGATCGTCCCCTTCCTGGGCAGACGGAGAACTGCGGATGTTTGCGCCTAGTATAACGCTTTGGGCGCAGACAGTAAAGGTAAAAAAGAGGGGACGGCACGGCTAATACGAATCTCAGATTAAAACTTCACAGTCGGAGCGCTGCAAAACGCCAGAGGGCGTTTTGCGTTATAAGCGACAGACTGTGAAGATTTTAATCGAGATTCGTATAACGCATGAGTATACAATATCACATTTGATCTTGCCCCTTTATCCCAGAGCCACATCCAGCGTCATCATCACCAGAAACCCCGCCATTACGCCCAAAGTGCCTGTGTGGGAATGCTCGCCCAAATGCGCTTCGGGTATCAGTTCTTCCACCACGACGTACATCATGGCGCCCGCCGCGAAGGACAGCAGCCAGGGCATAAAAGGGGTTATCCGAGCCGCCAGTAGCACCGTGATCATACCGAAAACCGGTTCCACCGCTCCGGACAGACAAGCCAATCCGAAAGCCTTACTGGCGGAAACGCCCTTTTGACGAATCGGAAGCGCGACCGCCGCGCCTTCCGGGAAGTTTTGAACGCCTATGCCGAACGCCAAAGCGACAGCCGCCGCGTACAGCGCCGGGTCGCCGCCGCGCTCGGCGGCCATGGCAAAAGAAAGGCCCACGGCCATCCCTTCCGGTATATTATGCAATGTCACGGCGTAGAGCAGCAAAGTGGAGCGCTTCGACCGCGAAGCCGGCCCCTCCGGTTCGTCCGAAAAAGGATGAAGGTGCGGAATGATTATATCCAGGCTCAACAAAAACAAAGCGCCCAGCACAAACCCGCAAGCCGCGGGTATCCATCCGGGCCGCCCGTCGGTTTCCGCCGCCTCGATAGCCGGAATCAGCAAACTCCATATGGAGGCCGCGATCATGACTCCCGCCGCGAACCCGAGAAATATCCGTTGGAATTTTCCCGGCGCGGACTTATGAAAGAAAAAAACCGTCGAAGCGCCCAAACAGGTCATAAAAAATATAAAACCCATTCCGCCGCCCGTCACTAAAAATGAGTGCAATGTCCTAACGCCCCTCTTTTATACGGATATTATTCCCTCGTCAGCGCCCTCCACACCGCCTCGTCGGGGCTAGGTATCACCGTCCAGTCCACGAGCGCGCCGCCGGGGCTGAGGTTGGCCTTGGCCGAGGCCAGGGCCTCCTCCACGTCCGCCACGCTCCCGGAGATCAGGAAGTAGCACCTGCCGCACATCCCCGCGCCGTAGTGGATGTGCAGGAGCCGCACGCCGGCGGCTTTCAGGCCGTAGTCGGCGGCCAAAACGCAGGAGGCGACGGTCGTCGTTTCCAGCATACCGAGGGCGGCGGGGCCGTCGAAAGGCGTGACCTTATCCGCTGTGAGCGCTTCGAAAAGTCCCCCGTGCGGCCGCCCGATGACAAAGCAGTCCTCCAATTCGCCGGGGAAGTCAGCCCTGGCGAAATCGACGGCCGCCTTGACCGCGGCGAGCGCGCCGGAGAACACGGCGATGAGCCTGCCGGGGCAGACCGCCCGGATTTTGTGCAGGGAAACCGCCGCCGCCTTGACCATGCCGTCGGCGGCGGCGATCCCTCTGGAAACCGTGGCGTATTCAACCATGCAAATCGCCTTGTTCAATGATTCCACCTCGAGCGATACAACGAGTAATAAAAACCTGAACGCGGATTATGCAGAATAAATAAGGATTGTTAGAACCATGTTATCCTACCGTCGTGATCTTCCCCGGGTCGTCGATTATCCCGACAATGACCGCGTCCACCGGCGCGCCGGGGTTTTTGACGCGGGCCGCGCCCCCCGTGGCCACGAGCACGAGCTCCCCCGCGCCCGCGCCGATGGGGTCGACGGCCACGAACCTGCCCCCGGCCATATCCTTCATGGACTCCACGATCATGAACTTGCTGCCCGTCAGGGAAGAGTCCTTGCGCGTGCTTACCACCGTGCCGATCACCTTCGCGATTATCATGCGTATATCACTGTCCCGTCCGTTTTATCGGATATGCCGAGGCTGTTAGCCTCGTCCGCGTCTATGTGCATTTCCAGCGAAAAGCTGTCGTCCACGCGTATGCCGACGTCGTCCAGCACACCGGCGCGGCCGGTCCTGAAGCCTACTTTGACGGTGTCGCCGTCCCGGACGCCGAACCGCTCCGCGTCCGGGCGGCTCATGTGGATATGCCGCTTCGCGATGATGCAGCCCTCCTCCAGGTAGACCGCGCCCTGGGGGCCGACCAGCGCGATGGGAGAGGAGCCGGCGAGGTCGCCGGAGTCCCGGACGGGCGGGTTTATGCCCAGACGGATCGCGTCCGTCCGGGAGATCTCCACCTGCGAGGCCTTCCGCGGCGGCCCGAGCACCCGGACGTTCTCGATGGCCCGGAGCTTCGTGCCGACGATCGTGACGCACTCCTCGGCGGCGTACTGCCCGCCCATCAGTTCCTTTTTGGGCGTGAGAACGTGACCGGCCCCGAAAAGCCGCTCAATATGCTCCGGCGTAAGATGCGCGTGCCGCGCGGAGACGCCTATGGGCACGATCAGACGATCATGCCCAGGGCGAATTCCGCTCTCAAAATTCTCATTCTTCCCGCATAACTCCCCGGGAGCATCGGCGGCCCCGCGCTCGTCTTCGGGCTGCCGATCCGGAATTCGCCCCAGGCGTTCCAGCACCCGCGCGGTCATTGCTTGGATCAGTTCCTCGTCCATGGGGCGCCTCCTATACTAATTCCATTTTCGCACATTCCCTTGTTCGGTCAAATCGCTCAGCGTCCTCTGACGCTGAGCTTCCCTCCAAGGTAATGGCTCAAATTGGAATTAGTATTAAATGTTCGCCTTGGCCGCGCCCGACGGCAGGATCGACTCCACGTCCCCGTGGGGGCGCGGGATCACGTGGACGGCGATGATCTCGCCCAGTTTCTGCGCGGCCGTCTGCCCGGCCTCCACGGCCGCCTTGACGGCGCCCACGTCTCCGCGGACCATCACGGACACCAGGCCGGAGCCGATCTTCTCCGTGCCGACCAGCTTCACGTTGGCCGCCTTAAGCATGGCGTCCGCCGCCTCGATGGATGCCACGAGGCCCCTCGTTTCGATCATTCCCAATGCCTGCAGTTCCATTTTGTTGACCTCCCGTATTTTAATAAAATATATGAAAAACATGATTGAATAAACGAATATGCCGCGTGGGGCAACCTCTGTAAACCCCTTTTTGTCATTCCGAGCGCAGCGAAGAATCCTATGTTTTGGCTATTTTATACGAATCTCGATTAAAATCTTCACAGTCTGTCGCGGAGAACGCCGTTAAGCGTTCGGCGTTTCGGCTCCGCCTGTGAAGTATTAATCTGAGATTCGTATTAGATCCTTCGCTTCGCTCAGGATGACAGTTTATAGAGGGTGCCTGGGGGGCGAACTGTGTTCGCCCGAAAGGCCCGTTTTGCGTCTGGCAGCGCAATATCGCGACAACAGCGAATGAACGAAGTTCGCACCTGCGCGCTCCGGGTGACGGGTTATACCGGATGCGAAAAACATTTGCCGACGACGTGAACAGAGGAGGCTAATGTTTTCGCACTCCGGGTTAAAAAGCTCCGCCCCGCATATGGCCGGCGCTTTTCGCGACCATCCTCAGCGTCTCCGGGTGCGGGTTGGGTATGACGGCCCAGGCGGCGATACGCGCGCCCGGGAAGCGCCGCGCGGTCTCGACGGCCTCCAGCGTCTCGGCCGCGCCGCCGCGTACGATGATCGTGACCAGGCGGCCGCCCAGCTTTTTCTCCCAGGTGACGAACTCGACGCCGGCGCTCTTTAGCATCGCGTCCAGGACGCTTATCGCGTCGGCCAGGTTCGGCAGTTCGACGATGCCGATCGAAGCGCCGGCAGATTTGTTAGTTTCCGGCGCAACGGCGGCCGCCTGCGTTTCCGGCGCGGCCGGCCGCTCCGGATAACCAGTCAGCTCTGGATAACCCGTCAGGGGCATCAATGACGATTCTGTAAATTCAGCCGCTTCGAGGGATTCCGGCGGGCCGGCGTAAGTTTGCGTTTCCGGAGGGCCGCCGTCCGCCTGCGTTTCCGGCGCACCGGCGTAAGTCTGCGCCTCCGGCGGGCTGTTGTCCGTCCGCGTTTCCGCAGAACCGGTGTCCGCCTTCTTTTCCGGCGCGGCCGGCCGTTCCGAATAACCGGTCAGCTCTGGATAACCCGTCGGGGACATCAATGACGATTCTGTAAATTCAGCCGCTTCAAGGGATTCCGGCGGGCCGGCGTAAGTTTGCGTTTCCGGCGGGCCGCCGTCCGCCTGCGTTTCCGGCGCACCGGCGTAAGTCTGCGCCTCCGGCGGGCTGTTGTCCGTC
>WQUN01000026.1 GCA_009782085.1 Bacillota bacterium | reverse complement strand
GGATGGATCGCTCATGAAAAAGGTTCACATCGTCACCTACACCCACTGGGACCGGGAGTTCCGCTGGGAGTTCGAGCGCACCCGCATGAGGCTGGTGGACTGCTTCGACCATCTGCTGGAGATCATGGAGAAAGACCCGGACTACCGCTCCTTCCACTTCGACGGCCAGTTCGACCTGATCGACGACTATCTGGAGATCCGGCCCGAGAACGCGGAAAGGATACGCAGGCTGGTCCGGGACGGCCGCGCGGAGATCGGCCCCTGGTACTCCCTGCCGGACTGCGCGCCGATTCAGGGCGAGTCGGTCATCCGCAATTTGCAGTACGGCCTCGGGCGCAGCCGGGAGTTCGGGCGGCCGCTGATGTGCGGGTACAACGTGTTCTCTTTCGGCCAGATAGGCCAGCTTCCGCAGATCTACGCCAACTTTGACATCGACACGGCCATTTTCTACAAGTTCATGGACCCCAAAAAGTCGAAATACCACGAGTTCATCTGGGAAAGCCCGGACGGCTCGCGGCTCCTGGCCTCCCGGCTCGGCCCGGAGGCGCGCTGGAACTTCTTCTTCGCCGCGCATATACCTATCGTCTACGACAAGGACGCCTGGCATAAGGACTGGCAGTACAGATGGGGCGAGATGGGCAAGGTTTTCCATACGGCCAACCCCGACAACTACGGCTGGTTCTACGACATTCTCGACCCGGAGACGTCTTTCCACAGGGAAAACCTCCGCAGGGGCATGGAGCGGGCGCTGGCGACGGTCAAAGGCACCGCGGCCCCGGACTGCGTGCTGATGTTCGAGGGCACGGACTTCACGGAGCCCCACCCGCTTTTTACCGAGATACTCAAAGCCCTGCGGGAGGAATACAAAGACGAGCTCGAGATCGTCCACTCCACGCTGACCGACTACCTGACGGAGCTGAAAGAGGAGGTCAAAAAAGTCGGCGACCTGGACACCGTCGCCGGCCCGATGCGGGACGGCCCCGTCGGCAGCATCCACACCGACGTGTTCACCACCCACCCGGAGATCATGATAGAAAACAGCCGCGCCGAAAACAAGCTCATCCGCTATGCGGAGCCGCTTTCGGCGTTCGCCTGGCTCTCCGGCCTGGCCGGGTATCCGGCGGCTTATCTCGAAAAAACCTGGAAACTCCTGTTCCAGAGCCACGCGCACGACTCCATGCACGGCCTCGGCCCCAAGTCCCTGGGCGACGGCGAGTCCGCGCGGCTCGCCCAGGCCAGGCTGATCGCCGAAGGCCTGGAACGCAAGGGCCTGGAGAACATCACGAAGGAGATCGACACCTCCGGCGTCTCCGCCGCCGAATTCTTCCTGGCCGTCCACAACCCGTCGTCCTTCCCGCGGACGGAGGTTGTCGAGTCCTTTGTGGACATTCCCAGGGACGTCATACTGAAATACGCGATCATCGAGGACATGGAGGGGAACCGGGTTCCCGTGCAGGAAATATCGCGCAGGGCCAACACCCGCGCCGGCGTCTATCACCCGCGCAGCCGGAACATGCCGTTCTACTGCACCAAGGTCCGGCTGCTGTTCGAGGCCAAAGACGTCCCTGCCTGCGGCTACAGGACGTTCAAGCTAAAATGGGCCGAGAAGAACGAGTACCCCTACCCCCACGAGGACTGGGACGCGCCGCGCATCCCGGCGCGCGACATGCTGACCGGCCCGAACCGGGCGGAGAACGAGTATCTGAAGGTATGCGTCAACGCCGACGGCACGGTCGATCTCCTGAACAAGGCCACCGGGAAGCTCTATAAGAACCTCAATTACTTCCTCGACCAGGGCGACCGCGGCAACATGTGGATGCACGACGACCCCGCCGCGGACGCCATAATCAGCAGCCTGGGCTGCGTGGCGCGGGTCTCCGCCGTCATTCACGGGCCGCTGGCGGTCAAATTCGCGGCGGAGCTGTCCATGCGGCTCCCGAGGGAATACGACTTCGCGAAAGACGCCCGGAGCGACGTGTCCGCCGAGCTTCCGATCAAAATGGAGCTGACGCTCAAAAAGGGCGCCCGGTTCCTGGAGGTCGTGACCACCATAAACAACACCGTCAGGGACCACCATTTCAAGGTCTGTATGCCCACGGAGCTGAACGCGGACAGGACCTGGGCCGAGGGCTCGTTCATGGTCTGCGAGTACCCCGCGGACCCGTCCGTTACAGAGGACGGCCTTCGCGGGAACGAACTGGCCCGCCACCCGGCGCAGCTTTGGTTCGACATTGCAAATCAGAAAGAGGGCTTCGCCGTCCTTACCGACGCCGCGAAGGACTACGAGGTGCTGGAGAACGACCCGACGAACACGCTGGCCATGGGCCTTGTGCGCTCCACGCGCCTGCGCATCCCCTGCGACAACCGCCTTTGGATGGACTATCCCGGCGACGAGTCGAGCCAGTCCCTCCGGGAGTTCACATACCGTTACGCCTTTGCGCCCCACGAGGGCCAATGGGAAAGCGGCGGGCTGTACGGTCAGGCCCTGGCTTTCAGCGCGCCGCTTAACGTCTGCGAGTTCGGCAGGCAGACGGGCGTATTCGGCGCGGAAAAGAGCTTCCTGGAGATACGCGGGGACAACATCGTCCTTTCCGCCGTGATAAAAAACGAGAGGGACAATCTGCTTATAAGGTTTTACAATCCCACCGGAAGCGACAAAAAAGCGCAAGTCAGGCTCGGCTTCGGAGCGGCGAGGGCGGCGGCCGTGAGGCTGGACGGGAAGGTCATCGAGGAGCTGTCCGTTGTGGATAACGCAGTGGAAGTTTATGTCGGGCACGGGAAGATTTATACGGTGGAAGTGGAAACGGAAAAATGAAGTCATCCCTGCGAGCGGAGGCACTATATGACCGAAATCCTGAAAAGCGACTTTTTTACGACCGGAGTCGACGGCGTGAGGAGAATCCTCACGCCTTTTGACAAGAAGATCGATGTCATAGAATTTGACGATAAAAAGCTCTGCTACGTGAAAAGCGGGGTCGGCTACCCCGCCATATATCCGATGCGCGAAACCCGCTTCGAGCCGAAGGCGGAGGCCATTCTGATGGACCTGGACGGTACGAGTGTCCACAGCGAGGCCTTCTGGATGTGGGTGATCGAGCAGACCGCCGCCAGGCTCCTGGGCGACCCCGGCTTCACGCGCGAGGAGGAGGACGAGCCGTTCATTTCCGGCCACAGCGTTTCGGAGCATTTGCAGTATATGATAGACAAGTACGCCCCGGGCGGCTCTCTGGAACTGGCCAGGGATTACTACTTCGAGATCGTCGGCCGCGAGATGTCCGAGATAATGAACGGCAGGGGCAAGCAGGACGCCTTCACGCCCGCGCCGGATCTGAAAAAATTCCTGCTGGCGGTGAAGGCGGAGGGGATAAAAATCGGCCTGGTCACCAGCGGCCTGTACGAAAAGGCCATGCCGGAGATCGTTTCGGCCTTCCGGCAGCTCGGCATGGGCGACCCGGCGGAGTTCTACGACTGCGTGATAACGGCGGGCTTCACGCTTCGGAAGGGCCAGGCCGGGACGCTGGGCGAGCTGGCCCCCAAGCCGCACCCCTGGCTCTACGCGGAGACGGCCCGCGTCGGCCTGGGCATCCCGTTCGAACGGCGGCACAAGGTCATCGGCGTCGAGGACTCCGGCGCGGGCGTGGTGTCCATCAAACTGGCGGGGTTCGACTGCATAGGCATAAGCGGCGGGAACATCGACCAAGCCGGCCTTGGAGAGCTTTGCGATTACAGGATCGGCGGGCTGATGGAGATGCTGGAGATCATCTGCTAGCGATATGGGGTGCGGCAAATTTTCGTGGGATACGCCATAATACTGTAGGGGACGCCGCCCTCGGCGTCCCGTGCCACCATTGGCGTCCCGCAGCCGCCCCCGGCGTCCCGCGGTTGTCGGCAGATTTAGGTATACCGGATACAGAAAACATTTGCCGACGATGTTGACAGAGGATGCTAATGTTTTCGCACTCCGGTATAACGGGACGCCCTGGGGGGCGTCTCCTACGATTTTCCTATGATATACCACGAAAATTTGCTGCCCCGGCGATATGTATCCGGCTTGCATTACTTTACAAAAAGGGATAAAATGCACAAAACTGAAAAAATCGGTCAATACTTATAGGAAACCGTTCAATATTTCACGTTTCCCAATAGACCTTTTCGGAAATTTGCGTTTGTCATTCTGAGCGAAGAGAAGAATCTTGATTATAAGATCCTTCGCTTCGCTCAGGGTGACAACGAAAAATCAGTTTCCGAAGAAGTCTAATAAATTTTACCGGAGTGCGTAAACATTAGCCTCCTATGTCGACGTCGTCGGAATGTTTCAGCATCCGGTATGTATCTTACCCAAAAACAAATCTCTTTACATTTAGTTCATAATCTGTTAATATTTCTGTAATAATATAATTCTCGAAATTAGCGCCACTCGGAACGGGAAACCGCACGGAACCAAAACGAGGTATCTATGATAAGCATCCAAAACGTCACAAAAATATACGAAAACGGCGCGAACGGCGTTGACCACGTGAGCCTCGACATAGGCGACGGGGAGTTCGTGTTCATCGTCGGGACGAGCGGCTCCGGCAAGTCCACCTTGGTGCGCCTCCTGCTGAAGGAGATCGAGCCCACGGACGGCGCCATATTTGTGGACGGGGACAACCTGGCCTCCTACTCCAGAAAGCAGATCCCCTTCTACAGGCGGAAGCTGGGCGTCGTGTTCCAGGATTTCAGGCTTTTGCCGAACAAGACCGTCTACGAGAACGTCGCGTTCGCCATGCAGATCGTGCGGGCAACTAACCGGGAGATACGCAGGAGCGTCCCGGCGGTTCTGGCGCTGGTCGGGCTTTCCCGGAAGGCGAACGCCTATCCGAACCAGCTCTCCGGCGGGGAGCAGCAGCGCACCGCGATGGCCCGCGCTTTGGTCAACAGGCCGCCGCTGCTTATCGCCGACGAGCCCACCGGGAATCTCGATCCCGACACGTCGTGGGAGATCATGACCTTGCTCGAGGACATAAACGACAGGGGCACGACTGTCGTCGTGGCGACGCACGCGAAAGAAGTTGTAGACCAGATGAAAAAAAGGGTCATATCCCTGAAAAACGGCGTTATCCAGCGCGACGTGGAAAAAGGCGGGTACAGCGATGAGGTTTAAGAGCCTGCAATATTCCGTCGGCGAGGGCCTCGCGAACCTGGCGCGCAACCGCCTCATGACGGCGGCGTCCATCGTGACCGTGGCGGCGTGCGTTTTCATGATGGCCGTCTCCTACTGCCTGGCGGCCAACATCGACCACGTCCTGGCCCAGATGGAGGACACGCTGAAAATCACCGTCATAGTCAGCGACGACGCCACGAACGACGAGGTCACCAGCCTGCTGCACATCCTCGAGGGCACGCCCCACGTGACCAGGGTGACCTACGTCTCCGCCCAGGACGCGCTCGACTCCGTCAAGAAGGAATGGAACGACGCGGCGGGGATACTCGACGGGCTCGACAAGGACAATCCCCTGCCCCGCTCGTTCGTGCTGGACGTCGATCAGGTCAGGTATATCTCCGGCGTATCGTCTTCGATAGCGGGCCTCAAAAACCCCGCCGTCGACAAGATCAACCAGGGCCAGGACGTGGCCAACGGCCTGATGATGATAAACGGCATCATCCGGATAGTCAGCCTCGTCATGGTGCTCGGCCTCGGGGTGGTCTCGATAGTGATAATCACGAACACCATACGGCTCGCGGTCAACGCCCGGAAAACAGAGATAAACATCATGAAATACGTCGGCGCGACGGACTGGTTCATCAGGTGGCCGTTCATCGTGGAGGGGGTCGTGATCGGGATAATCGGCGCGCTCGTGCCGGTGATCCTGTGCTGGTTCGGCTATGGGAGGGTCCTCGGGCTGATAGAGGGTAAGATGCCCATATTGAACCTCGACTATCTGTCCGGATTGCAGATTTTTTCGGTCCTGCTGCCGCTGGCGCTGCTGCTGGGAGTGTTTTTGGGGGTGTTCGGAAGTTTGACTTCGATACGCAGGCATTTGAACGTGTGAGAAAAAATAGACCTGTCGTGCAGCGAATTATATAATAACGAATTATATAATAACGGTGAATAACGTACGTTTCAGGAGGCCGATATGCGCAAGTCAAAACCTATCGTCAAAATAATACTTACCCTCGCCGTCCTGACCATGCTCTTCCCCGCCGCGGCCCGGGCCCAGTCCCTTTCCGACCTGCAGAAGCGGCAGAAGGACATCCAGAGCAACCGGTCCCAGGTCACGGAGCAGTACAACGAGACGACGGAGCAGATTAACCAGATCGAGCAGGAGATTAGGAACCTCGACCAGCAGCTTTCCGACGGCCAGGACGCGCTCGACCGGATAAGCGCCCAGCTCGAGGACACGAACCAGCTCCTGGCCAAGACCCAGGCCGACCTCGCCCAGGCGGAGGCCGACCACGAGGCGCAGTACCAGCTGTTCAAGGAACGGCTTAAATTCATGTACGAAAACGGCTCCTACGGCTATCTCGAGGTGCTTTTCCAGGCGAAGGACTTCTCGGACTTCCTGAACAGGGCCGAGTACATCAACCGCATCGCCAGGAGCGACAAGGAGATGCTCGAAAAGCTGCAGGCGGCTGAGGACCTTGTGAACGAAAAGCTGGCCGAGGTCACCGACCAGAAGGCGCGGGTGGAGACGCTCCTGGCCGACCAGACCGCCAAGCAGGACGAGCTTACATATACCCTGTCCGCCAAACAGGCCTATCTGGACCAGCTCGACGCCGACGCGCAGACCTATCAGAGCAAGCTGGACATGCTGAAACAGCAGGACGACGATATCAAGGCGCTGATCAAAAAGGCGCAGGACGACCTGAAGGCGCAACAGGCCGCGGCGGCCGCGGCCAAGAGGGCCAAGGCGGCCGCGAGCCAGGCCTCGGCGTACGCGGGCGGCTCGATGTCCTGGCCGGTGCCCGGGCACTATCTGATCAGCGACACCTTCCGCGCGCGGAATAACCCGGTCAACGGAAAGAGAGAGTTCCACACCGGCGTCGACATACCCGCGCCCACCGGCTCCGCGATAACGGCGGCCAGGGGCGGGGTCGTGATCTACGCGGGCTGGATGTCCGGCTACGGGAACACTGTCATAATCGACAGCGGCGGCGGGGTCACCTGCCTCTACGGGCACAACTCCAAGCTGGTCGTGGGCGTCGGCCAGTCCGTCGCGGAGGGCGAGAAGATAGCCAAGGCCGGGAGCACCGGAAACTCGACCGGGCCGCACTGCCACTTCCAGGTGATGGTGGACGGGACGGCCGTGAACCCGAAGAAGTATTTGAATTATTGAGAAAAAACGCTTGGCGCCGGCGCGGCTTGTATTTCCGGGAGACGGGTAAAATTTATGGGCAGAATCACGCGCTCCGTGAAAAACGAGAGCCTGTTCCGCGCGGTCGTTATCGCCGCTTTTGTTCTTTTGCTGGCGGCTTGCGGCCTGGCGGTATGGTTAAAAGCATGGCCAAGGCAGAACAATACCGTCGCGGACAGGGCGTACAGCTG
>WQUN01000025.1 GCA_009782085.1 Bacillota bacterium | reverse complement strand
CCCACGGAAACTATTTTGTCATTCTGAGCCGCAAGCGAAGAATCTCTATGCCGCAGAGCGATATGCCGGAGGTGAAAGATCCATAACTTCGCTCAGGATGACAACGGAATGCGGCGTTCGGGTTTCCGTGGAAACTCGCAAATACATAGGGGTGGATACGGTGAAGGTTTACAGCGTTAAAAAGGAGACAATTCTGACGGTGATATATCTGGCGGTCATAGCCTTCGGCCTGCTCATGACCGTCCGGGCCAAGACCGTGCCGGCGTTCTCCATGCCGCTGTCCAAAAAGGTCGTGCTGATAGACGCGGGGCACGGGGGCTTCGACCCCGGGAAGGTCAGCGGCTCCAGCCTCGAGAAGGACATCAACCTGGCTATCGCTCAGAAGCTGCAATCGTACCTGGAGCTGGGCGACTCCACGGTCTTCATGACGCGCGTGGACGACTCGACGCTCTCCGGCACTAAAAAGGGCGATATGTACAGCCGTAAACTCCTAGCGAACACCAGCAAGGCGGACATCTTCATAAGCGTCCACCAGAATTCCTATCTGGCCAGCCAGGTGAAGGGCGCGCAGGTCTTTTACTTCAACTCGTCCGACAACAGCAAAAAACTGGCCCAGTGCATACAGGACAAGATCAGGGAATTCGCCGACCCGGGCAACACCAAGCAGCCCAAGGAGAACTCCAGCTACTACGTCCTGAAGCAGACGACCATGCCGGCGGTCATCGTGGAATGCGGCTTCATGACGAACCCGGCGGAGAAAAAGAAGCTGCTCGACCCGGATTACCAGGACCGCCTGGCCTGGGCGATCTACATGGGCGCCGTGGAGTATTTCAGCGAGACGGAGGGATAAATTCGACCCCTTCCTGGCGGCCGAATACAGTCGTTTTGATTTGAAATGAGCTGAAAACGAGCGCGAAACGACCAATGTTCTATCGCGCGAAGTTTAAAGCTCAATTTCAAACGAAACGACGATACAGGTTCAAAGACCGGTTCTCATGGGGATTTCCTGCGGTTATTGTATACCGGATGCAGAAAACATTTACCGACGACGTCGACAGAGGAGGTTAATGTTTTCGCGCTCCGGTATAACATTTCCGCAGGATCGGCGGCAGACAGGCCGGCAAAACCGCCGCCGCGCATACGGCCGCCATGACTGCCGCGTATCCGGCAAATTTTCCGGGATCATTTTTATACGCCCCGGTCAGAACGGGTATCCCCAGCGCGATAGCCAGGTACCAAAACGCGGGCGGCAAAAACGCCCAAACCGTCAGGCTTCCACCCGGCGTCCGGGCTATCAGCCGGGAGACCCTCCCCGCCCCGAGGCACATGATAAGCAAAGCCGTAAAATATACGGCCGCCCCTATCACGGTGTGGAGCCTTTCGGGCGTCGGAAGCCCCTTTCCGCCGAGGAAAACCGGCAGATAGACCGCCAGTATTATCCGGACGCCGTTCACAAAAACCGTGTACGGATATGAAAATACCAGGCTCAGCGCCAGCCAGAGGAAGCCTCCCCCGACCGTCCGCATACGGTGCGCGAAGGAGAAAACAAGCGCGGCGATCGCGATTATCATAAACTCGACGCCCGAGCAGGACGGCGCAATGACGAACCTAAACTGACGGCTGAGATAACCGACGCGCGGCTCCCTTTCAAAGACGATCCCGCTCATTATTCCGACCAACCGGGCCGTGGGGCCCAGTATCCACGCCAGCTCGTCGCCGCCGGCCTTGCTGTGGAAATATTTGAGGCCGAAAATAAGGAAAAACCCGGCGAGATACAGCGGCCATTTTTGCCTGACAGCCGCGACAAACGGCTTTATCGCAGAGGCCGGCATTGTTTACGCCTCCCGGTTCTTTTTTTCCTGCGAAGCAGGACGCCGATCGCCAGCATGACCGGCATTCCGCAGACAAGGACGGCTATTCCCGGCTCCGACCCGGTAGTGACGCCTCCGACCGCCAGATTGGACACATTCAGCGGCAGCGGAAGCGGCTGTCTGACGTCGGCGCTGTTTTTGTCCGGGTTCCGCACCTCGTCGAGCACAGCGACGAAGGAGGTATACGGCGTCATCATGCTGTATTTGAGGCCTATGTCTGTCACTTCTTTTTTCGCTGCGTCCTTTTCATCGCTGAATCCGTAGTCCGTCAGCCGTTCGACCCTGGAGCGCGCCCACAGCAGGCCGATGGCCTTGTTATCTTCCGACGGCGTGGCGTCCGAGACGGCGATGACCCGCGAATAAACGCCGTTCCCGGACTTTCCCGTTATTTCTATGGACCCGGTCAGTTCGCCGCGCCATTTTCCGAATATCACGACCGGCCGCCGCGCGAAAAGCGTGGGTATATTCGGCGGCTCCGCCTCATAAGCGTCAAAGCCGTTGTACGTCACTTTTATGTCGGTCAGCAAGGGCGACCGGACATATTCGAGGAAGCGGTCCGCCGCGGCGGGGGCCTCCGATTGCTCCGGCACCACAAATGACTCTCCCAGACCGGCTTTTGCTATCCCCTCGATCAGATAGCGGTTTACCCCTTCCCCGATCCCGAATGAGAAGAAATTGGCGTTTCCGAGGTTTTTCCCGATTATGTCAAATATGGCCTGTTCGCCGGCGATGTAGCCGTCGGTTATGACGATGACGCTGCGAGAGGCGTTTTCGTTTTTAGGGACAGCCAAAGCGGTTTCGAAGGCGGGGGCGAGTTCCGTCCCGCCGCCGCCGTTCTGCGCGTCTATAAGCCTGAGCGCGGTCAAGACGTTTGTCTCCGCAGCTGGCAGAGACTCGGGCGACATAAGCGTCGACGCGCCCGAAAACAATACCAGGTTGAAAGAGTCCGTAGTCCGGAGATTGCCGATAAGGCTATGGATGAGCTGCTTTGCCGCGTCGAGCGGATATCCGTACATGGAACCGGACACGTCCAGGACAAAGATGTATTCCCGCGGCGGTATTTCCTTGGGATCGACACGCTCCGGCGGCTGCACCATCAGCATGAAGAAATTCTCGCCGTCGCCTGTGTTTAGCATCAGGCCGCTTTCGATCTCCTGCCCGGTCAGCCTGTAGTCGAGGATAAAATCCCTGTTGCCCGCGTAATCGGCCGGGTCCGCCAGCGCGACTTTCGCCGCCTTTTCGCCGTCCCACTCTATATCGACCTTGTGCGACTTGCACTCTAGGCCGGTGATAGGCACTCCGGCGGTCACGCTGACGGAAATTCCGTACCCGCCGGGCGGGGTGTCGCCGTCAGCCAGGTACGGGCCGGCGACAAACTGATTCGCGTCGGCGGTCTGGTCGTCGGAAGGGCTCGCGTATCTCGGGCCGACGACCGTCGGAAAGACGAACTCATAGACGCCGTCGGCCGGCGCGATCAGCTCGGTGTAGTGCAGCTCTATCCGGACGGCGTCCCCAGGCATGATGTTGGCCACGTCCATCGAAAACACGTTTGGCCGTTGTTCCTCCAGCAAAGACGCGCTCTTCCCGTCGCTCTTGGCCTGCTCAAAATCCTGCTTGGCCTCCCCGCGCTCCTCGATTTTGGCGGTGACGACCTGATCCCCGATGCGCATCGTCATGCCGTGGACGGAAACTTTGGTGGAGGCGGGAAAAACGTAGCTGGCGCTGATGGGGTTTTCGCCTTCGTTGGCGTAGGTCTGGGTGACATAGGTGTCGGCGATGACGCCGCATATTCGTGTCACGACCTCCGTGTCCTTCAGGGGAAACCTGTCCGTCGAGGCGTCCGCGCTTTCCACAAAAAAGTACGGCGCGAGGGTCACGTCGGCGCCGCCCGCGCTGTCGCCGGCCTGCTGCGCGCCACGGGCCGCGGCTGGGGCGCAGGCGCAAAGGACGGCCGCGAAAATCGCGCAAAGCCATTTTTTGATCCGTCTCATTTGATACACCTCTCCTGTTTTTGATAGCTCCAATTTACAGGCCCCGTCCATCCAAAAGGTATCCGGGATGTATCAAATCTGCATCCCGCCGTTTTTTTGATTTATTTATAATGATGGATTTGGGGACAAGCCTGTGATATACTGTAAACCATGGATACGAAACGGGTTTGCGTATTTCTATTGTCCCTCGCCGTAAGCCTGTCATTGCCGCCGCCGGGCGTTCGGACACAGGCTCAGAACAGCGTCCAGGCGTCCTACGACGGCCAGTACGCGCAGTACCGGGCGCGCTTCGACTCGCTGGCCGCCCTGTCGGACGCGGAGGCCGCCGGTTATGAAATCGCGGAGGCGTCGATGATAACGGATTATTTCCCGGCGGTTATTACCGGCGGCGAATGCACCGCCTGCCCGGCCGTGAACAGGCGGTACGGCAGAATCGCGCTGTTTTTCGCCGACGCCGGCGGGAAAATCCTGTATAAGACGGAATCCCTGGAGTGCAACGAATTCCTGGCAGGCTCGCTTATTCAGCCGAACGCCGGCGTCGCCGCGCTCGCGGAGCGGGACCTCGACGGCGACGGGCGCAAGGACATATTGCTGATCGCCGCCTGCGCGTACGGCGGCGAACATTTCAAAACCGGCGACATCCTGTATCAGGGGAAAAACGCGCTCTACCGGGACAGGCGCGTCAGCGGCAAGATCAACCGCTTCGGCATGAACAAAGACATAGATATGATGACGGCGTTCGCCCGCGACGGCCGCTCCGCGGAGTTCCTTTACGGCGCCGGGACCCTTGCGGAGCTTGAAAACGGCGGCTTTGAGCCGCTGGCCGGACAGAGCTTCAAGGCCGATTTCGAAAAGTTCGGGGCGGTGACGGTCGTCCCGGGGACTTACACCATGGGCGGGCACCACATCTTCATTTTGTACCTCGCCGACGGCGGCGGGAAGGTCGTCTGGAATTTTCAGCCAATGCGCGGCTACGACAATTTCAGCAGAATGACGGGCCTCTCGTTCAAGGATGTTGACGGCGACGGCTGGGCGGACCTGTCGGTCCTGGCGGAGTACAGGACGCTGGATAACGGCGGCGTAACCCGCTCCGTGACCGATTTTTCGATATATTATCAGCGCGGCGGCTATTTTTTCGAGGACGGCGGTTTCCGCGCGGCCTATCTCGGCGAAAACGGCGGCGCGCCGGCCGGGGGCGAAACGATGGACGGCGTCGTGCTGGCGGCGCGGCAATATTGGGGCTGGTGAGCGGATGGACAAGGTCAAGATACTGATAGTCGAGGACGAGAAGCCGATCCGCGACCTGATGGATATCCAGCTCCGCGGGGCGGGGTTTTCCTGCGCGGCCGCCGGGGACGGCCTTAAAGCGGCGGATATGATCGAGGCGCAGAGGTTCGACCTGATATTGCTCGACGTCATGCTGCCCGGCGCCGACGGCTTCGAGCTGATGGAGTATATCCGCCCGACGGGCGTGCCGGTCATCTTCATTACGGCCAGGCACGAGGTGCGCGACCGCGTGAGGGGGCTTCGCCTCGGGGCGGACGACTATATCGTAAAGCCCTTCGACACGGTGGAGCTTCTGGCGCGGGTCGAGACGGTGCTGAGGCGCTACCGCAAGGCCGAGAGCCGGACGGAGATAGAGGGCGTTACAATCGATTTCGACGCGCACGCTGCCTATAAAAACGGAAAGCCGCTGGATTTGACCGCCAAGGAGTTCGGCCTGCTCGTACTGTTCGCGAGGAACAGGAACATCGCGCTCTACCGCGAGACGCTGTACGAAAGGGTCTGGGAAGGCGAGTACGACGGCGACACCAGGACGGTCGACCTGCATGTCCAGCGCCTGCGGAAAAAGCTCGGCTGGGAAAAATGCCTCGTCACGGTATTCAAGGTCGGCTACCGCCTGGAGGCGTCCAAATGAGGTTTTCCTGGAAGCTGTTCATGTGGACGATCTCGATCGCGGCCGCGACCCTGGCGGTCGGCGGCTACTATATCGTAAACTCGTTCTTCCGCTCCGCCCTGTCGGCGGAGACGAAACAGGCGCTCGAGGAAAACGGCATCCTCCGCTTCGCCCTCGAGACGGCGGCGCTGAACGTCCCGTCGAAATACGAGAGCCTCGGGGATCAGACAGTGGCGCGGATAGGCGCCACGCTGGACACCGGAGGCCAAAGCCGCTATTTGAGGATCAGCGGGGAAAACTCCGCCGCGCTCTACGAAAGCGGCGGGTTCTGCGCCGACGGCCGCATCCTGGAGCGCGTCGCCGACGGCGGACTGGCGCACAGGATCACCTCGGCAAACGGGCGCTTCTATATCCAGACCGCCGTAAAGATAAGCGTCCTCGACCGCGGGCTCTATCTCGAGACGCTCAGGGACATAACCGGCGTTTTCGAGGAGCGCGGGGCCGGCTTCGCGGTCTACAGGAAAGTCTGCGCCGTTGTGCTCCTCTGCGAGGGAGGGATCATCTTTTTGCTGTCGCGCTGGCTGACGCGCCCGGTTCGGCTCCTTTCGCGGGCCGCCAGGAACATGGCCGGCGGGAACTACGCCTACCGCGCCAAAAAGGTCGGCAACGACGAGCTCGGAGCGCTGACGGAGGATTTCAACGAGATGGCGTCCTGTCTCGAATACGACGTGGAACGGCTGGAGGAAGCCGCGCGCTCCCAGGAGGAGTTCGTCGGGGCGTTCGCGCACGAGCTGAAAACGCCGCTGACCGCCATAATCGGCTACGCGGACATGCTCCGTTCCCGGCGTATGGACGAAGAGACGCGGATGCTGTCCGCGGACTACATATACCGGGAGGGCCGGAGGCTTGAAAAACTGGCGTTCCGCCTGCTGGACATCATCGTCCTCGGGCGCGCGGAGAAGCCGTCGGCCTCGTTTCGGGCGGGCGCGGTTTTTGAATATCTGAGGGACACCTTTTCGAAACTGGACGCGGATCTGGAGCTTATATATGACGAACGCGAGGTCGTCGGCGATGCCGCGCTTATAAAGACTTTGCTCTCCAACCTTATCGACAATGCCGTCAAGGCGTCGGAGCCGCCGGCCAAAATCGAAGCCGCGGGGGAGGACCGCGGCGGCGTGTACGTTTTCACCGTCGCGGACCACGGCCGCGGCATACCGCCGGAAAGCCTGGGGCGCATCACGGAGGCTTTCTACACGGTGGACAAGTCGCGCTCCCGAAGCCGCCACGGCGCGGGGCTCGGCCTCACCCTGTGCCAGACGATCGCGCGCCTGCACGGAAGCGAGCTGGACATCCGAAGCGCGCCCGGCGCCGGAACGAGCGTGAGCTTTTCGCTGGAGGTCAAATATTGACCATTGTCATTCATTTTTAATTTTTCATTTTTCATTTTTTATTCGGCGCGCAAGCGCCGCGGGAAGGGCGGCGTCGGCCTTGAGCAAAGCGCGCGACCGGGATGCCGGACAGGGTCTTAAAAACGCCGCGGCGGCGGCCGCGGTCGCCGCCGTGATTTTGGCCTCGGTATTTTTGCCGGCCAGGCTGTCGGCGATTTCCGACAGATCGCTGCTGGATACCGTCCAAAAGGAAACCGGGGACAACTCCCCGGAGAGCTTCGGCTTTTCCCTGAGCGCGCCGGAGAGGCTTTACATCCTCTCCAAGGCGCTGGGCAGCCGCAATATCCTCCAAAGCGACTACGCGGCCTCTTTGCGCGAAAAGGCGATGAGGG
>WQUN01000024.1 GCA_009782085.1 Bacillota bacterium | reverse complement strand
CCTGCCTTTGTTCAACTTTATTCTGCCTTTGCGGCGTTCTGTTGATTTCCTCTATAAGGATGTTGTTTAACTTGATGATTTAACTTTTAACTCATGAGCTCATATAATAAACTTCATCGTGAAATTGATTTGCGCTGTCACCCTGAGCGCGGCGAAGGGTCTTAAAATCGAGATTCTTCGCTTCGCTCAGAATGACAAACGCCAATTTCCGAGGAAACCTGATAATGCGGGCGGCCAAAGGCCGCCCCCACGGCCGTTTCATTTTCTTTCACGATGAACCATCTCCGAAGGCCCGTAGGAGGCCGCTCATGGACATAATGGAAAAACTCAAAATCCTCTCCGACGCGGCCAAGTACGACGTGGCCTGCACGTCGAGCGGGATCGGCCGCGCCGGGACAAAGGACGGCCTCGGCAGCGCGGAGGCCTGCGGCATCTGCCACAGCTTCGCCGCCGACGGCCGCTGCATATCCCTTCTGAAAATCCTCCAGACCAACGTCTGCATATACGACTGCCAATACTGCGCGAACCGCCGCTCCAGCGACGTGCCCCGCGCGGCCTTCACCCCGCGCGAGGTCGCCGAGCTGACCGTCAATTTCTACAGGCGCAACTATATAGAGGGGCTGTTCCTGAGCTCCGCCGTGCTTAAAAGCCCGGATCACACGATGGAAATGATGTGCGAGACGGTGCGCATAGTCCGGGAGGAGTTCCGCTTCAACGGGTATATCCACGTGAAGGCCATTCCGGGCGCGGACCCTGACCTCGTCCGCCGGACGGGGCTTATCGCGGACAGGATGAGCGTCAACATCGAGCTGCCGTCGGAGGACTCCCTGAAGCGCCTGGCCCCGGAAAAGTCGCGGGGAGGGATACTCGGGTCGATGGGATACCTCCGCGACGGCATCGCGCAGTCGAAGCAGGAAGTGGCGGTTTACCGCCACGCGCCCAGGTTCGTGCCCGCAGGGCAAGCCACGCAGATGATAATCGGCGCCACGCCGGAGAGCGACAAGAAGATCGTCTTCCTGGCCGAGGGCCTGTACAAGAGATACCGCCTGAAACGCGTGTTCTACTCCGCCTACACCCCCACAAACCCGCTTCTGCCCGCGTCCGCGCCGCCGCTTCTCAGGGAGCACAGGCTCTACCAGGCGGACTGGCTGCTGCGGTTCTACGGCTTCGCCGCCGGGGAGATATTCACGGAAGAGAACGAAAACCTGAACCTTAACCTCGACCCCAAGTGCCACTGGGCGCTAAAAAACCTGGAATACTTCCCTGTGGAGGTCAACAGGGCCGATTACTGGCTGCTTATGCGGGTGCCGGGCATCGGCGCGACGTCGGCCTCGCGCATAACCCAGGCGCGCAGGACCGGTAAACTGGATTTCACGAACCTGAAAAAGCTCGGCGTGGTGCTAAAGCGCGCGAAATACTTCATAACGTGCGACGGGAAGATGTACCAGAAAGTCCCGATGAACGCGGAAATCCTGGAGAACAGGCTGACGGAGAACAAGATCGGCGAGGCCTGCGAGCAGCTGAGCCTCTTTGACCCGAACCCGCCGCGGCCGACGAGGGAGGACGAGATAAAATGCCTGACGGGGGAGATATAGCGCGGGTTCCGGACAGTACCGGCCGGGAAAGCCTCTGCGCCCTTTTCGACGGGAGCCTGGAGGGCTTCCTCTGCGTGATTTTCGACCGCTACTATAATAAACACCACTTCGACCGCGTCTGCCCGGAGGAGGAGTACCAGCAATCCCTCGGCGCGGAGTATATCTATATATCCACGGACTTCGGGAAGGCCGGCCGCGTGATGGACGGCATCGGCGCAAAAATCTCCCCGGACGCGAAATGGAAAGTCTGGCGCTGCTTCCTGGCGGCGGACGAGCGTAAGTACGCGGCGCTCTACGAGTACATTCTGCTGGGTTTCCGCGTCGGCGCGGAGGTGGACGGGCATCTGCGGAACGATTCGGTGCTGCTGGTGCACAAGCTGGCGGCGTACGTGGGCAAGGAGGCGCATCTGCTGAAGGGCTTCTGCCGCTTCGCGCGGACGGCCTCCGGCGTTTACTACGCGCCGATAACGCCCGTGAACAACCCTCTGCCGATTCTGGCTGAGCATTTCAAGGACAGGCTCGGCAACCAGGCGTGGATCATCCACGACAAGAGGCACGGCCTGGCCGCCGTCTACGACGGGAACGACTACACGATCCAAAAGGTCCCGAAGCGGGCGGAGGTGGAGCTGGCGGAGGACGAGATGTACCAGGAGCTCTGGCGGGCGTTCCACGAGTCGATCGGCATAGAGACGCGGAGGAATTACAAATTGCAGAGGAAAATGCTGCCGCTCCGGTACAGGGAGAATATCACGGAGTTCAATAAGGTGAAGGGGCCGGGGACGGAGGTTGAAAGACGGGAGACGGGCGCGGACATTGGAAGACGGGAGACGGGCGCGGAGGTTGAAAGACGGGGGACGGGCGAGGATATCGGGAGACCGGAGACGGGCGCGCCTTCGGGCGGGGGATATATCTCGTTGAAAAATGATACGACAGAGGAGATGGATAATGGATCAGCTGGAGATATGGAATAATAGGCGGAACAATAGGCATGAGGGGATTGAGGAGAGGGATCAGCCGCCGTGGAAAACGCACTGTCCGGCATCGCGAAGGGAGCGCCGCAATGGCTAAACTCAGATATACGTTCAAAAATGATACTTTGTTCAAAGTGTTGTTCGTACAATACCCGGAGCTGCTGAAAAGGCTCGTTGCGGAATTGATCGGAATCGGATATAATAGCATTGGGAGATTTGAGATAACCAACCCCGAAATGCCGCCGGAAAGCCTTGGGGACAAGTTTTGCCGGCTGGATATCAATATGACCGTGGACGGGCAGCGGGTGGATTTGGAAATTCAAGTACGGGATGAGGGCGACTATCCCGAACGCTCTCTTTACCACTGGGCGCGGGAGTATTCGGCGGCGCTCGCCGAGGGCGAGGAATACTCGCTGCTTCCGCGTACCATTATCATCAGTATCATAGCTTTCAAGCTGTTCCATTGCAGGGAGTTTCACTCGGAATATCAGGCGCTGGAGGTCACGCGCCACACGCAGCTGACTGATAAATTGAGTTTGCATTATTTCGAGCTGCCAAAACTTCCCTCGCCGGTCAGCCCTGACAACGGAATGGAATTGTGGCTGACGCTGTTTAACGCGGAGACGGAGGAAGAATTGGTAAAGATCGAGACAATGGAGGTGCCTATAATGGAGCAGGCCATAAGCGCGTACCGGCGTATAACGGCCACGCCGGAGTTCCGCGAGATGGAACGGCTTCGCTCAAAAGCCCGGCATGACGAGGCGCAGGCTTTGAAAAGCGCAAGGCTTGAGGAACGTGCAAAATGGCAGAGCGTTGTTGCCGACAAGGATGCGAAACTTGCCGATAAGGATGCGGTTCTCGCCGAACAGGACGCACTAATCGCAAAACTTCGTGCGCGGTTGGGCGATAGCGAATAATCAGCCGTTATCTTCACACCTTTGTGTATTGAATAACGCGCCGGATGTATTTTATCAATAATCGGGTTTCAAAAAAGCGCCGTTTCAGCTTGGATGCTTCCAAAGCCAAAACGGCGCTTTTTTAATTGTTAATTGTTATCTGTTATCCCGGCTTGCCGCTCCGCGTCAGGCCGTGACCGTGACCGCGAACACGACCTTATCCCCGGCGGGCGTGGTGATCGTGATGACCGCGATGCCGGCTTTAAGCGGGGTAAGAGTCCCGCTCTGGGACACGCTGCAGACGGCCGCGTTCGACGACGTGAACACGAGCGCGCCGGCGCCGTCCCATGTGAACGGTATCGCCACGGGCTTGCCGATCTTGGCCGCCATCGACTTCACATTGCAGACGAGCGTCCCCGGCGGCGGGTTATCAGCCGCCGTAACCAAAATTGAGGCGTGGATGCCCGTCACCGTGACGTAGTTGGCCGCGTCGTTCGGGGTGAACGTCAGCGTGAACGACGTGTTCGTCCCGACAGGCCCGACCGAAGACGACGCGGACTGCTCCCATGTAAACACGCCGGGAACGGCCGCCGCGCCGCTCTTCGCGGTCACGCCGGACAGATCGACGTTCGCGAGCGTCTGGCCGGATTTGGCGGTCAGGCCGTCCGCGCCCGCGATGACAGGCGTCGCGCGGTTCACCGTATAGCTGACCGCTTCCGCGTCCGCCTCGGCGTTGTGCGCGTCGCCGTAATAGGTCGCGTCGAAGCTGTACGTGCCGTTCGCCTGAGCCGGTATGGTAAAGCTCACGGAACCGTCCGGGCCGGTCTGCAAGGAGCTGAGGACGCTGCCGTTCATCCTGAACAGAATCATCTTGCCCGAATTGCCGGGGTAAGCGCCGGAGAGCGCCGCCGTCAGCGTGATTCCGCCCGGGTAGGTCTGCAAATGCGACGGGGCGGCCGTCAGCGTGAGCGCCGGCGCGGCCGGGCTGGTCACATGCACGTCGCACGCGGCCGCAGCGGCGCTGTTGTACGCGTCGCCCGAGTAGGAAACTTTCCAGGTATACAAACTGGAGTAGGTTCCGTCGGCCGGGAGAGTATAACCGACCGGCGTCGTATATGTCCCGTTGCCGGTGACGGGAATGGTCTCCATTTCGACCAGCGCGGTTCCGGCGTACAGAAGATTGAATACGATGTTCCCGGTCGGGTTTGTCCCGCCGGAGAGCGTCGCGAACGCCTTCAGCGTCTGCGGGGCCGCGCCCAGCGTGACGGCGGCCGGGAGCGCGGCGGCCGAGAGCGTTACCGGGGCCGCGGCGTTCTTATACGTCGCCGACACCGTGGCCGCATTCGCGGGCATGGTGAAAGCGGTCGTCATGCTGTGCAGATCGGCGAACGCGCCGCCGTTTCCGCCTGTCCAGCTGTCGAACGCCATGCCATTGGGCGCGGGATCGGCCATGATGCTGACTGATACTCCCGCCGCGTAATTTCCGTCGCCGGTGATGTCAACGCCGTTTACGACGGTCAAAGCATAGGTCGCGGGAGGCGCGTTCTTATACGTCGCCGATACCGTGGCCGCGTTCGCGGGCATTGTGAAGGTAGTCGTCATATTGTACGCGTCGGCGAACGCGCCGCCGTTTCCGCCCGTCCACCTGTCGAACACCATGCCGGCAGGCGCGGGGTCAGCCATGATGCTGACCGCAACTCCCGCCGCGTAATTTCCGTCGCCGGTGACGTCAACGCCGTTTACGACGGTCAAAGCATAGGTCGCGGGAGGCGCGTTCTTATACGTCGCCGATATTGTGGCCGCGTTCGCGGGCATTGTGAAGACGGTCGTCATGCTGTACGCGTCGGCGAACGCGCCGCCGTTTCCGCCCGTCCACCTGTCGAACACCTGGCCCGCGGGGGCCGGGTCGGCCGTGATGCTGACCGACGTTCCCGCCGTGTAAGGCCCGGCGTTGGTGTCGTCCGCGCCGTTCACGACGGTCAAAGCATAGGTCGCGGGAGGCGCGGCCTTATACGTCGCCGTCACCGTGGCCGCGTTCGCGGGCATTGTGAAAGTGGTCGTCATGCCGTATACGTCGGCGAACGCGCCGCCGTTTCCGCCCGTCCACCTGTCGAACACCTGGCCCGCGGGGGCCTGGCCGGCAGTGATGCTGACCGGTGTCCCCGCCGCGTAAGGCCCGGCGTTGGTGTCGTCGGTCCCGTTTACGACCGTCAGGGCAAACGCGGCCACCGCGACTGTCACCGGGGCCGAGATCAGGCTTCCGGAATAATTCGCGGCAATGACCGTTACCGTAAGCGCCTTCCCGGCGTCGGACGCGGTCGGCGCGTAGGTCGGGCCGGTCGCGTCGGTTATGGGCGCGCCGTCGATGAACCACTGATAGGACAGCGCCCCGGTGTCCGGCGAGGTTATGTTCGTGTCCGCCGTCAGAGTCATACCGGCCTGAGGCGTCCCGCCGATGGACACCGTGCCCTCCAGCGCCGGCGGGGCCGGCGGGGTTATCGTATACGTCCCCAGGTCATAAAATCCGCCGCCGTATTCCGCGCTCGGATAGACGTAGATTTTAATGGCGTAATCGCCCGGCTCGGCGGGAATGGTTTCTGAACCGTTGTAGAAAATGTGCTGAATCTCCCCTACCCCGCTCAGGTCGCAGTACACAATGACGCTCTGCGGGCTGCCGTTATAGGGCGTGCTATGCGGCGCGAAGCTGAAATGGCTCACGTCCGGAATGGGAAGGGCCTCGGTCGATACCGTCAGCGCGTGGGTGCCGGACAGATTTAGTATCGTGTATGTCCCGTCCACAACCTGATCCGTGACATCGGCCCCGTTGTCGGTCAGGGAAGAGAGCACATATCCCGGGTACAGGGTGATTGTGAACACGGGGCTGCTGCCGGCCAGAAGCGGAGTTTTTCCGTATGGGGAAGTAAGCACGTACCCGTTGTTGGTTGTGACCGTCACGACGTAATAATCGTAGACCTGGCCGCCGACCGTCAAAGAGATGGAATTCGTGTCCGACGGGAGCCAGAGGCTCAGGTTGCTGCCGTCATTGTACGACAACGAGCTGTCGTCCGTCCACACGCAGTTGGAGCCGTAGGCCGCGCCGTCCGCGGATATGGCGCTCACCGCCGCGCCGACGGGCAGGCCGCTCACCTCGAACTCGTAGAGCTTTTTCCCATCGACGCCGCTTGGGGCCGGAACTATGGACGCGCGGACGTTCCCGCCGGTAATGACGACATTCGGGTCCGGATACAGATCTGTGTAGATGGAGCTGGTGAAGACAGTGCCGCCGGTGATCAGGACCGAGCCGCCGGTGCCGCCGAAGCCGCTGCCGCCGTTGGGGCCTACGCCTATGCCGTGGATTCCCCTGATGATGCTATAGCCCCCGTTGATCGTGACCGTCCCGCCGCTTCCGCCGTTGCCGCTGACCTTGCCGCCGTCTCCGCCGCCGATGCCCGTGCCGTAGTGGTAGGGTATCGTGATGTTGCCGCCGTTTATTGTGACCGTTCCGCAGTCCTGCCCGTTGCCGACGCCGCCGTTGTCCGCGCCGCCCTGGTTGCCGCCGATCCCCGCGCCTGAGTAGGCGTTGGCGGTCAGGCTGCCCATCGTCGCCGGGTCGGACGACTGCGCGTAGATCGTCAGGCTGTTGCCGGGCGCGACGTTGATCGCCGCGTCGGGACCGGTTCCCGTGGCGGTCATGTCGCAGCCGTCCGCCAGGATCAGGTGCACGTCGCCGGATATGATAATGTTGCCGAAATCGAGCGTCCCGTTCGCGACATACCAGCCGGTGGTCAGCGTGGTTTCGCTTCCGGTAAGCGCCGCCGCGTCATACGCAATCTGCGGCTGCCCGTTCGCGTCCAGGTAAGGCACGCCGGACGGCCCCGGCTTCAAAACTGTCACAGGGGCCGAGGTCAGGCCGCCGGAATAGTTCGCGGCGGTGACGGTGACCGTGAGCGGCCGCCCGACGTCCGACTCCGTCGGCGTGTAGGCCGGGCCGGTCGCGCCGGATATGGGCGCGCCGTTGATGAACCACTGATAAGCCAGCGCTCCGGGAACCGGCGAGGTTATGCCGCTCGTGTCGGCTGTCAGCGTGTTTC
>WQUN01000023.1 GCA_009782085.1 Bacillota bacterium | reverse complement strand
TTAATTCGTTTTTGTCCAGGCGTTCTAATTCTTCTCTTCTCATAACTATTATTTAACAGATATTGCTTGGTTTGTCAAACTGTGACTGAATAGTTACGAAGTATCGTTATATAACCCTTATATTGGCTGCGCCAGACTTCGCGGACAACGTCCACGCCGAGCTTGTGCCAAAGCGCCGTGACATCTTCCAGGTGTTTTTCCTCAAATTCGAGGTGGGCCCGCTCACCCTGCAGCAGTGACAGTTCCTCTTTGAAATGCAGGCTGTCAGCGCCGGTGTGAGCCTCGCGCCCGAGGATTTCCGAGGCCACAGTGCAAGCGACCGCCACAAAATAGATAGGCAGGCGGTCCGGCTTCCGGCCGTCTATTATGGCTTCAAAACGTTCATGACCCGTCATAAATTTCAACCTTATTTCCGGCTAATACGAATCTCAGATTAATACTTCACAGGCGGAGCCGAAACGCCGAACGCTTCAACGGCGTTCTCGGCGACAGACTGTGAAGATTTTAATCGAGATTCGTATAACACCTTTTTTATCGAACTTTTACCCAGCCATCTTCGTGGTCTGCCTCTGCGCCATGACCAGCTTATAGTATATCCCCTTTTGTTTCAAAAGCTCCGTGTGGCTTCCGGATTCGGCTATCTTCCCCTTGTCGATGACTATCAGCCTGTCGGCCTGCCGGAGCGTGGACAGCCTGTGCGCTATCGCGATGGTCGTGCGGCCCTTCACTATCCGGCCCAGGCTCTCCTGTATCGCGGACTCCGTCTCCACGTCCAGGGAACTCGTGGCTTCGTCCAGGATCAGGATCGACGGGTTCTTGATGACCGCGCGGGCTATCGCCAGGCGCTGGCGTTCCCCGCCCGAGATGGAGTGGCCGTTCTCGCCGATTATCGTGTTGTAGCCGTCAGTGGTCTGCATTATGAAATCGTGCGCGTTGGCGACCTTGCAGGCCGCGATTATCTCCTCCGGCGTCGCGCCGGGCTTGGCGTAGGCGATATTGTCGTATATCGTCCCCGCGAACAGGAACGTGTCCTGGAACACGACGCCGATGTTCTCGTGCAGGTGGTTTGGAGACATCTCACGCAGGTCAACGCCGTTGATGCGCACGCTCCCGGCGTTCGGGTCGTAGAGTCGCATCAGCAGGTTGATGAGCGTGCTCTTGCCGACGCCGGAGCGGCCGACGACGCCGATCATCTCGCCGGGCTTTATGTCGATGTTTATCTCCTTCAGCACCGGTTCGTAGGACTTGTAGCCGAACGAGACGCCGCTGAAGCTGACCCCGCCGGCCAGAGGCGCGTTGTTCGGGCTGTCGCTCTCCGTGATCTCCACCTCGTCGTCGAGCACCTCGAACACTTTGACCATGCTCGTCATGGCGTTGCCGAGCCAGCGCGGGAACGACACGACCCAGCGGAGCGGGCCGTATATGAAGCCGATGTACATCGTGAACTGGACGAGCACGCCCATCGAAACCGTGCCGTTGACGACGCCGCGGCCGCCGAAGAAGAGTATCAGATACTCGCCTATTCCGGTGAAAAAGATCAGCGTCGGGAACAAAATCGCCCACATCCGCTCATTCGAACTGGACACCTCCGCCAACTCCTTCGAGACCTGAGCGAACTTGGCGATCTCGGCCTCCTCGTTGCCGAAAGACTTCACGGTGCGGATGCCCCTTATTATGTCGTGCAGAATGGACTGGCTGCGCGAGTTCTTGCGCCACTGCCTGTCGTAGCGGATGCGTATCCTGCCCCAGAAGCGCGACAGGGCGAACATCACGACGGGCACCGGCGCGAAGGCGATAAGCGTCAGCCGCCAGTCGGTGACTAACAGTATCACTATGACGACGGCGAAGATGATTATCTGGTCGACCATCCAGCGCCCCGCGTCGGAGAGGAAGTCGTTTATCGTCCAGGTGTCGTCCATGACGCGCCGGATAAGGTCGCCGGGCGTGCGCTTAGAGAGCGTGCTCATAGAGAGGCGCTGTACCTTGTCGTAGGCCATGTTCCGCAGGTTGTTGGCGAAGGCTATCGCGGCGTTGTTGAACTTGCGGGACGAGAGGATGAAGAACACCTCGCCCGTGACGCGCGCGGCCAGCATCGCGCAGGAAAGCGTAAGGACGTCGCGGAGCGTCCCCCGGCCGACGCGGAGGTAGTTGTCTATCAGAAAGCGCGAAAACAGCGGCGTCAGCAGGAAAAGCGCGTCGGAGACGGTCAGCATCGTCTCGGCCCCGATTATGCGGCCCAGATACGGCTTCAGCAGGCCGAGCACGCGTTTGAGCAAACCGGCGCGGTCGTAGCAGAACACGCAGACGGACATGCCTTCCACCAGCGGCCGGCCGCACTCCGGGCACGTCCGCCTCTCCTTCGTCTCCGGGATCCGGGCGTCGCCGGTCTGCGAACAGTAGTTGACGAGCTTGCAGAACTCGCCCGCGGGCTTCAGGCCGGACATGGTGAAGCGGCAGAGGATGCGCTCCTCTTTGATTTCCGAATCGGACTTCATTTTGACGAACAGAAGCCCCGCGCCGACGCCGGCCACCACGCCGGCCTCCTCCACCTCGGAGGCGGGGATGGCGAGCGGGGCGGCGGCTTCGCCG
>WQUN01000022.1 GCA_009782085.1 Bacillota bacterium | reverse complement strand
CTCCAGTTTCCTGTCAAGCGCATCGTCGTCAACCTGGCGCCGGCGGACACGAAAAAGGCCGGACCGTCCTTCGACCTGCCGATAGCGCTGGGGATCCTGGTCTGCATGGGCGCGATACCGCGCGTCGGCGGCGTGTTCGTCACCGGCGAGCTGTCCCTGAACGGCGACATACGCCCCGTGAACGGCGTGCTTCCGATGGTGCACTCCGCCTTCAAAAACGGCCTTAAAAAGGCCGTCGTCCCGTTCCAGAACGCCGAGGAGGCTTGCCTCGTGGCCGGGATGGAGGTCACGGGCGCGAGGAGCCTCCAGGAGCTTATCGAACACTTCACCAAGCGGCGGATCGAGCCGTTCGCGCCTTCTCTCCGCGAGACTTTCGCGGACGACGACGCCCCGGTCTGCGACTTTGCCGACGTGAAGGGCCAGGACGGCGTCAAGAGGGCGCTGGAGATCGCGGCGGCGGGGTATCACAACGTCATAATGATCGGCCCGCCGGGCTCCGGCAAGACGATGATGGCGCAGCGCCTCCCCTCGGTCATGCCCGACCTCACCTTCGCGGAGAGCATGGAGATCACGAAGATCTACTCGATATCCGGGCTTCTGGACAACAAAAAGGCCCTCGTCACCAGGCGGCCGTTCCGGGCGCCGCATCACACGGCCTCGTACATATCCTTGACCGGCGGCGGCGTGAACCCCATGCCCGGCGAAATCAGCCTCGCGCATAACGGCGTGCTGTTCCTCGACGAGCTTCCGGAATTCCAGAAAAAGGCGCTGGAGACACTCCGCCAGCCGCTGGAGGAAGGGCGCATCGTGATAGCCAGAGCCAGCGGGACGCAGGTCTACCCGAGCCGCTTCATGCTCGTGGCGGCCATGAACCCCTGCCCCTGCGGCTACAACGGCACGGACAGGTGCCGCTGCACGAACGGCGAGATCGCGGGGTATATAAATAAGATCAGCGGGCCGCTGCTGGACAGGATCGACCTGCAGGTCGAAGCGCCGTTCGTGAAATACGAGCATCTGCACTCCGGCAGGCAGCCGGAAAGCTCCGGGAAAATAAAAAAGCGCGTGATGGCCGCGCTGGAAGTCCAGAAAAGACGCTATAAAGACGAGAACATCCGGTTCAACTCGATGCTGTCGTCCTCGATGATCGAAAAATACTGCGCCCTCGGGAAAGAGGAGCAGGCGATAATCAAAAGCGCCTACAACCGCCTCGGCATGAGCGCCCGCGCGTATCACAAGATACTCCGCGTCTCGCGGACGATAGCCGACCTGGACGGCGCGGAGGAGATAACGGTGAAGCACCTGGCCGAGGCGATAGGGTACAGGGGGCTGGACAGGAAATACTGGACGGTGTGAACCGGAGAACGGAGATTGGAGTTTAACTGCGACAGGCCCGAAAATCAGCCGTCTGTACGGACGATGTCCTTGCGATATCGCAGTGAAAACCAATATAAGGAAGGATGAAGCGCAATGGCGGAACCCAAGAAAGTGCGCGTCTGCAAGAAGTGCTCCGGTTTCGACGTGACGGAGCTGAAGGGCCTGGTCAAGGCCAAGGACCACTCCACCGGCTGCATCGGCAAGTGCCTCGGCAGCCATCCGAAACTTGCCGGCAAGGTGTTCGGATTCCTTAACGGCGAGTTTACCGTGTGCGACACGAAGGACGAGTTTTTCGCAAAGGTAAAGGAGATCGTCTGACGACGGGATCCAATCCCCAATACTCCCTCTCGGATTTTCCTCGGAAACCCGAAAGACGCGTCACACCGTCATCCTGAGCGAAGCGAAGGATCTTTCACCTCCGCGCAAATTGCAAGATTCTTCGGCTTCGCCTCAGAATGACAGAGGGAGTTTCCGCGGATTCTCTCACGAAATCTATCACAATATTTCTCAAAAAATATATTTCCCTATAGCAAAAAATCAAAATAGCTGATAGAATAACAGCCAAGTCGATTTCAGCCCGTATAATACGAATCTCGGATTATTTTAACCGGGATTCGGATGATACCGATTCCGACCGGTTTTATGTAAAACCGGCGTCCGGCGGGCAAAACGCAAAAGTCTGGGAGGTTCTAGAATGAGGGCATATTCGGCAAGCGAGATCAGAAACGTGGCTGTCCTTGGGCACAGCGGCAGCGGAAAGACGACGCTGATGGAGGCGGCGCTCAATGTCTCCGGCGTCACGTCGCGCATGGGACGCGTCGAGGACGGCAACACCGTGAGCGACTACGACGACGAGGAGAAGCGCCGCGGGGTCTCCGTTTCCGCCTCCGTTGTCCCGGTTGAGTGGAGGAACACAAAGATAAATTTCATCGACGCCCCGGGGTATTTCGACTTCGTCGGCGAGGTCAAAGAGGCGCTGGCCGCCGCCGATCTGGCGCTGATTGTCGTCTCGGCAAAGTCCGGCGTGGAGGTCGGCACGGAAAAGGCGTGGGAATACGCCTCCGACCTCGGCATTCCGAAGATGATCTTCGTCAACAGCATGGACGACGAAAACGCGGACTACGGCAAGGTCGTGGATTCTTTGACCGAAAACTTCGGCAAAAACATAGCGCCGTTCATGGTCCCCGTTAAAGAGGGCGGCAAGCTGACAAAATACGCCGACGTCGTCAACAGGAAGGCCTATTCGTTCGGCGGGCAGAAAAAAGAGGAGTGCGCGATGCCGGGCGAGGCCGGGGACAGCGCGGATCACTTCCACGCGGCGCTGACGGAGCTGGTCGCGGAGACGGACGAAAACCTGATGGACAAGTTCTTCAGCGAGGAGGCTTTCACCGACGCTGAATTCATCGGCGGAGTCAAGAACGGCCTCGCCGGCGGCATGCTGGCCCCCGTACTCTGCGGCTCGGCTGTAGCGGCGTCGGGCGCGCGGGAGCTTCTGGACGCGCTGGTCGATTTCGCCCCGGCCGCCGACGTGAAAAAGACGCTCGAAGTCACGGATATCAAGACCGGCGGGCAGGTCACGATCACCTGCGCGGAGAACGAGCCCGTCGCGGCGTTCGTCTTCAAGACCATCTCCGACCCTTATGTCGGAAGATTAAGCATATTCAGAGTTTACTCCGGTATAATAAAGAGAGACACCGTTCTCTATAACCCGCAGACAGAGACCACGGAAAAGCCGGGGCACCTCTACGTCATGCGCGGCAAGGAGCAGATCGAGGTGGACGAGATACGCGCCGGCGACATAGGCGCGATAGCGAAGCTCTCTGCCACTTCCACGCAGAATACCCTCTGCTCAAAGGAAAGGCCCGTGGCCGTGAGGGAGATCGACTTCCCGGACTCGCTGCTGGCCATGGCCGTCAAGGCCAAAGACAAGAAGGACGAGGACAAGATATCCCAGTCCCTCGCGAAACTGCTCGAGGAGGATAAGACCCTGAAGTTCGAGGTCAACAAGGAGACCAACCAGATGCTGATCTCCGGCCAGGGCGACAGCCAGCTCGACGTGGTGGTCAACAAGCTAAAAAACAGGTATAAGACGGAAGTTGAGCTCAGCACGCCGATCGTGCCCTACCGCGAGATGATAAAGGGCAAGTCCAGGGTGCAGGGCAAATACAAGAAGCAGTCCGGCGGGCACGGCCAGTACGGCGACGTGCACATGGAGTTCGAGCCGTCCGGCGACCTGACGCAGTCCTACGTGTTCGAGGAGCGGGTCTTCGGCGGCGCGGTCCCCAGGCAATACTTCCCCGCCGTGGAAAAGGGCATCATCGAGAGCGTGAAGGCCGGCCCGATGGCGGCGTATCCGGTGGTGGGGATCAAATGCATCCTCGTCCACGGTTCCTACCACGAGGTGGATTCCTCCGAAATGGCGTTCAAGAAGGCCGCGCAAATGGCCTTCGAGTCCGGCTTCATGCAGGCGCGGCCGGCCATACTCGAGCCGATCGCGAGCGTGGTGATCACCGTGCCCGACGAATACACCGGCGACATAATGGGCGACATGAACAAGCGCCGCGGACGCATTCTGGGCATGGAGAAGGTCGGGAAGAAGCAGAACATTTCCGCCGAGGCCCCGATGGCCGAAATGCCCAAGTATACCACGGACCTGCGCTCGATGACCCAGGGACGCGGCTCCTTCACGATGAAATTCGACAGATACGAGGAAGCGCCGGCCGACGTGCAGCAGAAGGTCATAGAGGCGCGGAAGAAGGAGCTTGAGAGCCTCAGGGAAAAGGAGTAAGAATTTTGACCTATAGGAGTTTCTTCGTGGACCTGGCGAAGGAGACGATCAAGGACGACGTGCCCGCGATAGCCAGCGAACTCACATACAAGATCTTGCTCGCGTTTTTCCCGTTTCTGATATTTTTGATGTCTTTGATCGGGTATTTGAAGCTGGACGAGAGTTTGTTCATGAGCCAGATGCTCTCCCTGTTCCCCAAGGAGATAGCGGACGTGCTGTCGAATTTCGTCTCGGAGGTCGTGGTCGGCGGGAAGGCGACCGTGCTCTCGATAAGCCTTTTGGTGTCGGTATGGAGCGCCTCGTCCGGGTTCCGCGGGGTCATCAAGGGCGTCAGGATGTCCTTCGGCCGCAACGAGGGCGGGCTGGTCAGGACATACGCGCTGAGCGTGTTTTTCGTGGTGCTTTTCGCCACCACTCTTGTGACGATGCTTTTGCTGATGATCTTCAACAACGCCATATTCCGGTTTCTGCGCGGCAGCGCGCTGCTCTCCGGCGGCGCGGCGAGCCTCTACAGTTTGCTGGGGACGTTTCTGTCGATGGCCGTGATGCTGTTTTCGCTCATGCTGATCTACAAATTCTCCATACCGTTCCGAACAGGGCTCCGGCAGGTCATGCCGGGAGCTCTGTTTTCGGTGGCCGCGTGGGTGATCATATCGAAGGTGTTCAATATATACGTGAACAATTTCGCCAGGTATTCGAGGGTCTACGGGAGCATCGCCGGGGTGTTCATACTGATATTATGGCTGAATATCATTTCGCTGACCTTGCTTATCGGAAGCGAGATAAACTCGGTGCTGATAAAGCATGACGAACGGCAGGCGGCGAAATGCGGCGCGGAGATATAGTCGTTTCGATTTGAAATGAGCTGAAAACGAGCGCGAAGCGACTGTTGTTCAGGGGCGTTTCGCGCGAAGTTTGAAGCTCAATTTCAAACGAAACGACAATAACGGGGGATAGGGATAGGGCAAGGATAGGGTATGAGAAAGAGGTGCGCCGGGGCCGGCTAATATGGCCGCTCAACTCAAATGACCTTTTCATCTGTCACCCTGAGCGAAGCGAAAACTCAAATGACCTTTTCATCTGTCACCCTGAGCGAAGCGAAGGGTCTGAAGATTCTTCGCTTCGCTCAGAATGACAATGTGGTTATTTTCAAGTTGTATCTCAGATTAAAACTTCACAGGCGGAATGGATCCAAAGCCGCGGGCGGAGTTTGAACAAGCCCGCTCACTTCAAGGACCGAAAGGGCTAAAATCAGAACCTGTATTTCCGTATCCTGAACCCCGCGGAGTCCAGAATCTTCTTGACCGCCGCGTACAGCGGCACGGACACGATTATGGCTACGGCCGCGTTGATCAGGGAAAACACGCCCGACGTTCCGGTCTCTATCAAGGCGGCCAAGGGTTGAAGCCCTTTCAGCCATATGGCGTAAAAATAAACCTGAGCCAGATGCAGAACCAGGTATGTAAGCATTCCGAGCGCGCCCGCGACGGCGTTTTTCGGCATATTCGACGGGGCCGGGCCTTCCGCGCACAGTTTTATGGAGACGAGCCCGCAGACAAACGCCATGAGGAACTTGAAAACCAAGGTGTACGGGGAGAGAGGGAGCCAGACGGGGTCGCCCAGGTCGAATATGAACGAGCCGACGCCGGCGGACAGCCCCCCGTAAACCGGCCCGAGCAGAAAGCCGGACAGCAGGCAGCAGACGTTCCCGAGGCTGAGCATGGTCTGCCCCACTGGCAGAGGGATTTTTACGTTTATCATCGTGGCGGCGTACACAAGCGCGGCCATCAGTCCGATTGAGATTATCTCCCTTACGCCGATCCCGGACCGGCGTTTTTGCGTCTCCATCCCGATTTCCTTTCCATAGCGTTGATGCGTTGTTATACGGGCGGCAGAACGCCGCCCCTACAGTCAAAATGGCGAATTATCAGGATTTTGTAGGGGCGGCGTTCTGTCGCCCGCCCGTATCAACGCTATTTGAGACTATAACCATCTTAATGATACTCCGCTTCCGCGCGCGAGGCAAATGCAACGGAAATTGTATCGGTACAATTTGCCGGACACTGTAAACAGAGGAGATATTGTTATATCGGAGTGCGAAAACATCAGCATCCTATGTCGTCGGCAAATGTTTTCAGCATCCGGTATAAATCACGCGCCAAAAACCCGCGCCGCCTCCTTCATGTCCTCCATGACCGGCACGCCGAACGGGCAGCGGCTCTCGCAGCTTCCGCATTCGACGCACGCGGCGCCGCCGTGCCGCAAAGCGCGGTAATGCGCGGCCGCGGCCGCGGGAACCTGGCCGGGCGTCAGCCTTGCCACGTCCAGGTACCGGTGGACGGCGGCGACGTCGATCCCCGACGGGCAGGGCGCGCAGTGCCCGCAGTAGACGCAGCGGCCCGTTAAATCGGATTGCGGAGACGCGATGACGCCGGTGTAATCCCGTTCCTCGTCCGACAGGCTGAAATAACGCGCGGCTTCCTCCACCTCAGCGCGCGAGCGGCAGCCGATCAGCGCGCTTTTCACCGCCGGGCGGTTCAGGGCGTAGTGGATGCACTGGCCCACGGTCAGCGGCCTGGAGAACGGGGTGCGCTCCGGACTGATCAAAAGGCCCGCGCCCAAAGTCTTCATGGTCGTGACGGCCACGCCTCTGGCCTCGCACAGGGCGTACAGCTCCGCGCGGACGGGGTTGATCCCGCCTATTTTCCCGCCGAAGCCGCTGAAATCCTCGCCGAAATCGCCTATAACGTTGGCGGCGGGGGGCACGCTGTCAAAGGCGGGGTTGACGCTGAACATCAGCGTCTCGACAAGGCCGGTCTCCACGACCCTCCGCGCAGTGACCGGATTATGCGAGCTGGCGCCTATCAGGCGTATCTTGCCCTCGCGCCTGAGCCGAAGCACATAGTCTATGAAACCCGTGTCGAACACGTCGCGGAAATCCTTGTCCGAATCGACGAAAAAGCACATGCCTATGTCGATGTAATCGGTCCGGAGCGCGCGGAGCAACTGCTCGAAATATTTTGCGCAGGTCGGCGGGTCGCGGGAAATGTCGTACTGCTGGCCGACGTCCGTCGAGCCGATGTGCCCCTGGATGATGAAATCCTTCCGTCGCCGGCCGAGCGCGCGGCCGATATTCTCCCGCACCTCCGCCCCCGGCATGAACAGATCCATGCAGTTCATGTCCCGCTCAAAAGCCGCGTCGATCACTTCCTTGACTCTTTCGTAGGGCTGCCCGTCCAACTGTTCCGTTCCCAGCCCCACCGCGCCGGCGCGGACGCCCGGCGCGATCTCGCGGTATTCCATACTCCGCCGCCCCCCGTTTTGGATGATGACGCACTGCGTAAATATTATACCGAAGTGCGAAAACATTAACCTCCTCTGTCGCCGACACGCCGCTGAAGCGTTCGTCGTGTCGGCTCGTCGTCGGTAAATGTTTTCGCACTTCGGT
>WQUN01000021.1 GCA_009782085.1 Bacillota bacterium | reverse complement strand
GCGCGTACCGCGCGGATACAGGCGACAGAGCAGGCATTGCCCGCGCCGGATCCGCGGGGAAATCAAAAAATTTTATATGCGGCAAAGAACAAACAGCAAAAAAATAAGCGGCGAAGAGCAAACAACAAAGAATGAGCAACACAAAAAGTTTGCGTCCTGTCCGGACGCGGCCCCAAAACCGCCGGCTGCCGGCCAAAGCTCCGCGGAGCCCGGATATGAGCTCAGTCACTGAGCCTTTTCAGGCCCCGCGGACGCCGAAGCCGCCAGGCGGCGATAACGCGGACACGGACGACATGGATGCGCAAGGTTAATTTCAAGATGAGCTGCGAAATTGCAACACCGGTAACAAGTACCGCGCGGATACAGACGACAGGGCAGGCATTGCCCGCGCCGGATCCGCCGGGAAAACCAAGAAGTGTTCCGGTAATTGTACGTTTACCATGGTCATGAACAGACGCAGATATGAAAGAGACCGCCGCAGACCTTCTAAAAGGCTGGGCGGTCTCTTTAATTTATACCGGAGTGCGAAAACATTAGCCTCCTCTGTCCACGTCGTCGGCAAATGTTTTCTGCATCCGGTATAAGCAATCAGCCGAGCTGGGACGGGTGTTTTGCGAAAAAATCCACGCGAGGCTCCAGGAACTTGAAAAAATGAGCGCCGTCCATAAAAAACCGCAACGGTTCGTTTATATACGCCCAATCCCACAGCCGCTCGTCAAAGCGCAAATACTCCCGCACCATCTCCGTGCCGTTGGGGGCAAAGGGATGCAGAAGCGTCGCGGCCACGCGCACCACGTGAAAAGTGTCGGCGAGTATTTGAGCGCGGAGCTCCCCGTCATTTGCGCTTTCCGCCTCCTTTGACTTTTCCGCCCACGATTTATTGGCCTCCCGCAAATACACGTCTATTAAGTCGATAACATGTGAAAATTCAAATCTGTACATCGCCCACTCGTATTCGGATATCATCTCGTCCGACGCTCGCTTAGTCTCTTCGCCGACGCGGCAATCGGGCAGTTTGCCGTCAAAATACTTCTGCATGGTATAAAAACACGAGCGGATGAGGCGGTTAAAGACATTTGTGAGGATGTTGCCCTCGGCAAGCGTCGCGTCAAACCCGGTTTGATTTTCCAGCAAAGCCTTTGGGTTAAAGCTGACGCTGTTGCTCTGGAGCGCCATATGGGCGAAGTGCATCCGAAGCTGCTCCGCCGTATAAAAGTCCAGCAGTTCCATCGCCTTGGGCGGCCTGACCGCGCCGCTGCTGCTCGCCTTTTTGTTCCCGAAAAAGGCGTGCCTGTTCGGGATAATTGTGGGCAAACCGGCTTCCGCATCCCGGCCCGCGATTTGGCCAAGCGCCATAAACAGGCCCATTTCCGCGAGCGCGTAAAAATAGATATTGTCCTCGCCGATAAACTGGTAGACATGCGCGTCGGGGTCGTGCCACCATTTTTCCCACGGCTCCGCGTCCTTCAGATATGTCCTGGTAAAGGAGATCGGCGCCCAGAGAGACTCCGGCCACACCCAAAACGTCCGGCCCCCGACGCCGTCTTTGTCGGGGACCGATATTCCCCATTTCACGTTGCCCGACAGGCGCAGCGGGACCAATGCCGTGCACGTCCTGAAACGTATCTTGCGCTCGCGCAGTATGTCGCAGGCGCGCTCCCTGTCTTCTAATATTTTGAACGTCAGCGTCGCCGATTTGTTTTCTTCGTTAATGTCGGCGGCATGGGGCGGCATCCCGGCGCACGCCTTCCGCAGGCCGTCCATATCCTCGGTTTTAATATAAATCGCCGGGTCTCTTAGAAATTCGTCTACTGTGGACAGCAATATCCGGCGGCTGATACCCTCGTCTCTCAAATGATGCTGGCGCAGTTTCAAAGCGTCCGAAAAACGCTCCAGATCAAAATACCAGTTCTTCACGGCTTTCAGCGATGGTTGCGTGCCCGTCGTGGCGGCGACGGGGTCTATCAGCTCGCCCGGGCTGTATTGATGGCCGAGAGAGCACTCGTCGGCATAGGCTTTCTCGGACCTGCAATTCGCGATCGGGCAGCGTCCCTCGACCTGCCTGCCGTTTAAGAAGGTCTGGGATTCCTCGTCGAAGAACTGCATGACTTCATCTATATGCAGATACCCGTTTTTATAGAGCGAATCGAATATATCGGCCGACATTCCGGCATGGATATCCTTTGCCTCGCCGAGCGCGGACGCCGCGAATAAGTTCAGGCTGATCCCGTACGCGTCGAGCGTTTCCTTCTGCGTCTCGTGATTTTTCCTGAGAAAATCCTCTATCGTCCCGGCGAAACCGCTTTCCCGTGCCTCCTGAAATTTAACTTCGATCCCCGCGCCGTAACAATCCGTGCCCGATATGAAGATGACGTTCTCCCCGCCTATCCTGTCCCGCAGGAAACGCGCGTATATGTCCGCGTGGACGAACATGCCGCCCACATGCCCGAAATGCAGCTGCTTGTCGCCGTAGGGCATTCCTCCGGTCACGACGGCGCGCCGCGGAAAAACCGGCCTGGATTTTTCGCTTGTGCTCATGAGCATACCTCTTATCAAATTTTGATTGGAATTGTGTTATTTTAGCACAGTTTCAAAGAAAATCAAGACGAGCGAAGCGAAGGATCTTTCGCGAAAATTTGCCGCGCCCATTCCGCGCACCCGCTCTTTACTTTTTACGGGACAGTGGTACGATATAGCGCATAACAACAATTCATATTCAATCAAAGGAGCTGTGAGCATGGGTAAAAAATTGCGGATCGGCGTCATAGGGACGGGAGGCATCGCCCATCCTCACGCGCGCGGATATATGAGCCATGCGGACGCGGAAATCGTCGGCGCGGCGGACATCGTGCCGGGCAAGGCGCGGGCTTTTCTGGACGAATTCGGCCTCGCCGGCGCAAAGGCCTTTGACAGCGCCGAGGAACTGATCCGAAACGTGGAGATGGACGGGGTCAGCGTCTGCACGTACAACACGACCCACGCGGAGTGCGCGATCGCCGCGCTGGAGGCCGGCATACACGTGCTGTGCGAAAAGCCGATGTCGTTTACGGTGGCGGAGGCCGCCGACATGGTGCGCGCCTCGCGCAGGGCAAAGAAAATACTCACCATCGGCTTTCAGCCGCGGTACGACCGAATGCGCCGGAAAGTGGACGAGCTTATCGGTTCCGGCGCGCTGGGCAAGGTATATTACATACAGAGCGGGGGCGGACGCCGCCGCGGCATACCCGGCGGCACGTTCGTGGACAAGGCGAAGGCCGGGTACGGCTGCCTCGGCGACATCGGGTGCTATTCCATAGACGAATGCCTGCACGCCGTGAAGTATCCCAGGCCTTTGACCGTCTCCGCCGTCGCCACGGACTATTTTGGCAAGAACCCCAAATATTGGCCCGGCGCGGACGATTTTGACGTGGACGATTTTTCCGTGGCGCTCGTCCGGATGGAAAACGACGTGACGTTCGTGTTCAAGCAGTCGTGGGCCATGCACGCGGATTCGCTGGGGGACACCCTATGGCTCGGCACGGAGGGCGCGGTCAAGATAAAAAACGGTTATGACGCGGGCAGCGCGCCGTCCCGCGTCATGTACTACACGGACGTGAACGGCATGAACGTGGACAGCTTCGTGCTTCCCAGCGTTCCGTTTGACTCGACCTGGGAACCCAGATACTCCGACATGTTCGACATGAAGGTCTGGGATTTCTGCGACGCCATTATCGAAGGCCGCCCCGCGCCCGTTCCGGGGGAGGAGATATTGTACAACCAGGCCATATGCGACGGCATATATCGCTCGTCCAAACTGAAAAAGGAAGTGGAGATAGAGATACCGGATATATCCGTTTAACAATGTCCGTGAATACGGCTTTTCAGATAATTTTGCACAGCTCCCTGAATTCCCCGCCGTCGGGCAGGATCCGCCGCCGCCCGTCGGGCAGAACGACTTCGCAGGGGACGCCGATAGGCGCTCCGCCCCAAAGCCTGACTTCGCTCCCCTCCCGCTCCCAGGCGACCTCGACGCCGCCCGCCGGCGTCGCGACAGTCCCGGAACAGCTGTCGGCGATCCCGAAGAACGGGCATATCTCGATCCGGCTCCAGCCCGGTTTCGCCGGGCGCACGCCCAGGAGCGAGCGCGGGAACTCGTAGAGCGGGAACGCGCCCCAGGCGTGGCATTCGCTGCGCACATCGTAATCCCTCTCCGGGACGGTGGTCGCGTTCAGTTTGACGAAATCGGTCAGCCGGTCAAAGAAGACCGACGCGCGGCCGTACATGCCGGCTTTCTCCAGCGCGCGCATGATGTAAAACATCCAGGGGAAGGAAGCCTTTAGAAGGCCCGGTTCCTCCATCGTTTTTGCCATGAGCGCCGCGTCGTCCTTTGCCAGGCCTGCCAGCACCGCCAGCGTCTGGGCGTGCTGGCCGTACTCGCTGACGCCTGGCCCCTCGCGGTACAGTCCGGCGGCCTCGTCCCAGCAATATTTTTGCACGCCGGCCAGGACGGCTTCGGCTTCGGCGTCATAGGCCGCCGCGGCGTCGTTCCTTCCGGTCAGGCGGTTCAGCCGCGCCGCCGCGCGAAGCGCCAAAGCGTACGTCAGGTTGGTCGTGGCGGAAGGCCCGACGGTCGAGGCGTATGAAACGCCGTACCTGTCCTCCCATTGCTCGACCCAGTCGGTGAACTGCCAGTAATCCGTGCGCCCGACGAGCCCCGTCTCGCCGGTATGCCGCGAGAACCAGCCGAGCACGCTGTCCACCGTCGGCCGGTAGCGGAGGGGGACGGAGGCGTCGCCGGTCTGCCGGTAATAGTCCTCCAGCATGAATATCCAGTGCAGCGCGAAAACCGGGATGACCTGCGTGACCTGACACGGGTAGCGGGACTGCAAAATCCCCTCCGGCAACAGCGAGGCGTGAAAATCCCCGATCGTGCGAAGAGCCATGCGGGTGTCGCCGCTCAGCGCGTACGTGAACAGCATCTGCAGGCGCGTGTCCATCGTATACTGGAGCTGCTCGTAGTATGGGCAGTCCTCGTATGTCTCGTGCAGGCAGCGTTTCTGCGTCCGCACGCTGATCTCCCAGAGCTTTTCGAGGGCAGGGTCCGACGAGCGGAAAGTCGTTTTTACCTCCAGCGGATAGCCTGTCTCGACGAGAGCGGGTTTGCCGACGGTCAGCGGCGCGCCGGCGGTCTGAACCTCCACGCGCAGGAACCGGAAGCTCCGGAACCAGAACGGCGAATATGTATCTTTGCCTCCGTAAGGACGGTAGACGTCCTCGTGGCCGGCCAGGCGGCGGTTTACGCAGTCGGCCCGGTCGCTTTTGTCGGTCGGGCTGTCGCCGGTGTAGCACTCGGCGTAGCGGATTATAACCTCCGCGCCTTGCCCGCCTGTCATCGGCAGAGAGACGTAGGCCGTGGTCAGCTCGCCGGCGTCCAGCTCGGCGGCGGCGCGGGTATATGGCGGGATGACTGCCGGACCGCCCTCAAAGGTGAAAGGCTCCGCGTCATCCGCGCGAAGCGGCATTTCGCCCCGGAATTCCGCAGGCGTCTCATAGAGCGGCGGAATCGGCCGGGGCAGCAGCGGAAACGGCATTATGCCGCCGGTGCCGTTCGGACGGACAGGCCAGCGTATATCCGCCAAGGCCCAATCGCCGCCGGGAACGCCCGTTTCGGCCCAGCCGCCCGGAAGTCCCGCGCCGTCGACGACCTCCATGCCGCCCATCCACAGGCTGAGCGAGGGGGTTTTCCACTCCGTCGCGCCGTCCAGGCAGACGGTCCAGGGCGTGCCGCCAGTGGAGACGCTTTCCCCGGGCCGGCCGCCGCCGTCCGTTATCCCGCCGCCGACGATCAGGCACGGCCCGGCCGCGCTCCCGAAGACGAACTGAGGCCCGACCCCGTCGCCGCGTTCGTCCGGAATCGCGTCGTACGGCGGATAACAGACGACCTTGACGGCGATCACGTTGCCGCCCGGCTTAAGGTATCGGCTGACGTCCAGAGTCTCGTAGAAATGCCGGAAGCGGTCGCCCTTGCACGGGCCGGACAGCAAAGAAGCGCCGTTCACGTAAAGACGGTAGCGCGTGGAAGCGCTGACGCAAAGCGTCAGCCGCGCGCCTTCGCCGTCCAGCGTGAACTCGCGCCGGAAATACGCGGCCCGCGTTTTCAGCCGGCCGTCCCAGACTCGCCGTTGCTTTTCATACAGAACGGCGGGCACGCCTATCCATGAACTGTCGCAAAAATCCTCGTAAGCGTCCATATATAACAACCTTTCGAAACTATTCTCATTCCCCGTACTCCCACAGCAGCAGCATATACACGCTCGCCGTCCAGGTGTACCCAGGCGCGCAAAGCCCCTTCCCCGTCAGCGCGTCGAAGTTTTCGTAGTTGCCCTTGGCCGTGCGGCTCGCCATGCGGAGGAAGCGTTTGGCTATATCTTTCGCCAGTTCTCCGTAGCCTGCCCGGTTAAGCCCGTCCACGACCAGGTACGTGCTGGGCGCCCAGATGGGCCCCCGCCAATACCCGTTCCGGTCATAATAGGGGCTGGAGGGGCTTTCCGTGGCCAGGCCGTGCTCCGTAAGGAAGTCCTTTTTCAGGATGGCAACGAGCTTGGCCATTTTATCGGCGTCGAGCAGCTCGCCCAGCACAATGGCCTGAAGCGGCAGCATGGAGGTGGGCTCTTTTTCGTACTCGTGGGTATGGCTTTTCCTGGCGACGAACCGCTCCCCGTCCCAGCTGTGCTCGATAAGCCGCCCCAAAAGCCCGTCGCTTCGCTCCGTCCACCGGCTTTGCGCCTCTTTCTCGTTCAGCTCCCCGTATATCCTGGCTATCGCGCGCATTTGCAGGATCAGGTAGGCCGAAAGGTCCGGCGTCTCCATGAAGTGCGCCATGTCGAAAACGGTGGCGTTGTCCCAGCCGCTGTCGCAGCCCTGGGGATAGTCCGGCACGCCGTCCCCGTCGCAGTCGCGGTAGTTCATCCACCAGTCCGTCTGCTTTTCGAGATAGACGGCCGTCTTTCGCAGAATCCCCTCCGGGAAACAGAACCTGTCCATCAGCCTGCCGAAGGTCCAGCCGTGTATCGGCGGCTTTGTGATTCCCCAGGGCACCTCTCCGTTCGGGTTAAGGTTGTCCGGCAGCGCGCCCGTCGGGGCCTGATGAAGGAACGGCAACTCGAACTGGTCATAAGCCGTCCCCATCCCCGCCGGGATCATCGCCAGCGCGTTGAAGCAGTGATCCCACGACCAGACCGAGCTCATTATCTTTTTGGACATTATCATCGCGTCGTGGCCGTAGTTCCCGTCGGCGCGGACGAAGCTCGACCAGAGGTTGTACCAGGTCAGCGTCGCGAATTCGCGCTCTTCTCCCGTCGCTTTCGGCATTATAGCCAGGAACGCCTCCCATTCCCGCCGGATCGCTTCCTTTTCCGAAGCCGGGTCGACAGGCAAACGGATCTCCCTGGCTTCCGTCTCCGACATCGTCAGGACAGCCAGAACGCCGCCGTCGCTCTTATCGCGGGTCACGCGCAGGTTGCTGCGCAGATCCATCGAGGGGTTGGAAAAGTAGGCGGTCAGAGGCCCGGAGAGGACTCCTTCGCCCTTGACCACCGTGAAAAGCGAATAAAGCCTGTGAGGAACGGAAATGACCTTGAAACGCCCCGGCCCCTCCGGCGCGCCGTAGGCGGTCTGGTTCCAGACGCCGCCCTCGCTCAGGTGCTCGAAGAAAAGATCCAGGCCGTGGCTTTCAAACACCAATGTCGTGTAGTCCCGGACGTAAATTTCCGCGTATCCGTCGGGGGTGTCTATGACCGCCATATGCGGCAACGCCGTGACGGTGAACTCCGGCCTTTCGCCGTCCTTTTCGGGGACTAGGCGGTACTCGAAGCCCTCCCCGCCGACCCGCCGGACGTTGTGCAGGATGATCTCCTTTTTTTCCCTGTCAGCGCTCACGGCCACGTAAGCGCCGTAACGGCTGAAAGGCGTGTCGCACACGTCGATGAACCTGTTTTCATTCCCACGGTTCTCCAATTAAGTACATCCCTTTCCTGTGTAAAAGGCTTAATCATATCTTGCCAAGCGCGTACAGGAAAGCGCCGAGCTGGGCCTGAACCCCTCTGTATTCGGTTATCTCCTTGTGGTGCTCGATGCTTAACGCGCCGGCGTAGCCGGAGGCCAGCACCCCGGGCAGCCAGTTTTCCGTGGAGGTCGCGTGCTCGTAGTCGATATGGGTGTGAACGGCCATGGCGGCCGCCTCGGCGTCGTTGCCGTCCTTGGTCTGCCCGTCTTCCAGGTTCCAGTTGCCCATGTGCAAAAGCATCCCGTAGTTCGGCGAGTTTATGTCCTTAAACAGCCTTTTCTGCATACTTAGCCGCCTGGAGGCTCCCCAGTGGTTTTCCGGCCCGATGACAAAGCCCGCTTCGCCGCCGCGTTTCGCGTAGGCCGCATACTTTTTGCAAACCGCCTCGTACTGTTCCTCCGTGGCGTCGTCCTCCGGTACGCCGACGTCCATGCGCACGGTCCGCGCGCCCAGAATTTCGGCCGCTTCCATGAACTTCTGCGCGTTGTCGTCGCACTTTTTCCCGTAGTCCGGGTCGGCGCACCAGATGTTGCACCAGTCGCAGCACAGGTTGGCCAGCGTCAGGCCCCTGTCGTCCATGGCCGCGCGTATTTTCCTGAAGTCGTCTTTGCCTGCCTCGAGCACGAAGCCGTTCCAGATGTCGGCGTCGGACAGGTGATAGCGGTACGCCAGGCTCTCCAGGTAGCCGTAGACGTCGATCATCCCGGCCTCCAGCAGCTTGTGGAAGGAATAGGAAGCCAGTGAAATCCTGTTTGGGACCATACGGACACTCCTCTGTTATATTTATACGAATCTCGTATTGTCATAATTATACGGATATTATTGTGAATTACAACCTAAAAATGTTGTTTCCGCCAACCGCTTGTGTTATATTATCCGAAAATGGAACGAGGAGGTCTGCATATGAGTCTGAAACCCAGAAAAGACGCCAAATACGCCGTCGTCGCGCCGTCGAGCATGGGCGTACGGATCTGTCCGCTAAACGGCGCGCCGGTCCAGTCGAGCGAAATGTTCTTTTTACAGGCGACGAGCGCGGAGACGAACGTGCTCAGCGTTTCCTCGTATCTCGGCCTCAGGGCGAAAGTCCTGACGGCTTTTGTGAAGGACAGCCCCATCGCCGCGCTGATCAAAAACAATCTGCGGAGCCGCAATATCGAATTCGAGGGGCCGGAAGTCCCCCAGGGCGGGCCCTGGGGCTACAGGCACCAGTTCAACATCGGCGACTCCGGGTTCGGCGCGCGCGGGCCGCGCGTCCACAACGACCGGGCGGGCGAGGTCGGGCGGACGCTTTGCGCGAAGGATTTCGACCTGGAGCGCCTGTTCGGCGCGGAGGGGGTCGGCATTTTGCACGTTTCGGGGCTTATCGCCGCGCTTTCGCCCGAAACGGGCGCGTTTTGCGCAGACCTCGCCGACGCGGCGAAAAAGCATGGCGCCTTGGTGTCGTTTGATCTGAATTACCGCAAGTCCTTTTGGGACGGCCGCGAAAAAGAGCTTTCCGGGATGTTTTCGCGGATCGCGTCCAACGCGGACATCCTCGCCGGCAACGAGGAGGATTTTCAGCTCGCGCTTGGGATCGAGGGCCCGGAGTCCGGCGGCAAAGGGCTTGCCGGCAAGACCGACAGCTTCAAAGGCATGATCGGAAACGTGAAAAAGGCGTACCCGAACGCCTCGGTCTTCGCGACGACGCTCCGCGAGGTCATCGACGCCAACCGCCATCTATGGGGCGCGCTGATGCTGGAAGGCGGCGACTGGCACTCCGCCGAACCGCGCGAGATCGGCGTGCTGGACAGGATCGGCGGCGGCGACAGCTTTGTCGGCGGGCTGCTCTATGGTATACTCAAAGGCTGGGAACCGGAAAAATGGCTGCAATTCGGCTGGGCTTGCGGCGCGCTGGCGGTCACGATGATGACCGATTACGCCCAGCCCGCGGACGAGGAGCAGATATGGAGCGTCTGGCAGGGCAACGCGCGGGTAAGACGCTGAGATACCCGATTGTGAAAACATTTACCGGCGACTGGAGGTTTAAGTTTTCGCAATCAGGCAGAATTCAAACCGGGGAGTGAAAGGATGAAAAAAGCGGATATCGGGCTGATCGGGCTCGCCGTCATGGGCGAGAACCTGGCCCTCAACATGGAAAGCAAGGGTTATACGGTCGCCGTGTACAACCGGACGGCGGAACGGGTGACGGACTTTATCGGCGGCCGCGCGGCTGGGAAAAACATCGTCGGGACGAACAGCCTGCGGGAACTCGCTGACGCGCTGGAAAAGCCGCGGAAAATCATGCTGATGGTCAAGGCCGGGCAGCCGGTCGACGATCTCATCGGGCTGCTCGTCCCGTATCTCGACGGCGGCGACGTCATAATCGACGGCGGCAACTCCCATTTCCCGGATACGGCCAGACGCACGGCCTATCTGGAGGGAAAGGGACTGCTCTATGTCGGGACGGGCGTTTCCGGCGGAGAGGAGGGCGCTTTGCTCGGCCCGAGCATAATGCCGGGCGGGTCGCCGGCGGCGTGGCCTCACGTGAAGCCGATCTTCCAGGCGATAGCGGCGAAAGGGCCGGACGGCAGCCCCTGCTGCGACTGGGTGGGCGAGGGCGGCGCGGGGCATTTCGTGAAAATGACGCATAACGGCATCGAATACGGCGACATGCAGCTCATCTGCGAGGCCTATCATCTGATGCGCGCCGTTGCGGGCATGTCCGCCGGAGAGATGCACGAGGTCTTTAAGGAATGGAACAGGGGCCCCCTGGACAGCTACCTCGTCGAGATCACGCGGGACATACTGGCTGTCGGGGACGAGGACGGCTCGCCGCTTGTCGACAACATCCTGGACGCGGCGGGCCAGAAGGGCACGGGGAAATGGACCGTCATTTCGGCGCTGGACGAGGGCGCGCCGCTGACCTTGATAGGCGAGGCGGTTTTCTCGCGCTGCCTTTCCGCCGCGAAGGACGAGCGGGTCGCGGCGTCCAAACTGCTCAAAGGCCCGCCGGCCGCGTTTGACGGCGATAAAAAGGCTTTTATCGGCAACATAGAAAAAGCGCTTTACGCGTCCAAGATCGTGTCTTACGCGCAGGGCTATTCCCTTATGAAAGAAGCGGCCAAAACATACGGGTGGAACCTCAACTACGGCGGGATAGCGCTGATGTGGCGGGGCGGGTGCATCATACGCTCGGCGTTCCTGGGTAAAATCAAAGAGGCGTTCGACGAGGATCCCGGCATAACCAATCTGATGCTCGCGCCGTTCTTCAGGGAAAAGCTGAAACAGGCGCAGGAGGGCTGGCGCGAGGTCTGCGCGAAGGCGGCGCTTTGCGGCGTGCCCGTGCCGGCGTTTTCGTCGGCGCTTAACTATTACGACGGGTACAGGAGCGCGTGGCTGCCGGCGAACCTGCTGCAGGCGCAGAGGGACTATTTCGGGGCGCATACCTACGAGCGCGTTGACAGGCCGCGCGGCGAATTTTTCCATACCAACTGGACGGGCCGCGGGGGGACGACCTCCTCTACGGCGTACAATGTCTGACGGGGGAGGAATAACTGTGCGGGAGCAAAGCATCATTTCCGATGATCCGCGAGGCATAAGCGAGACGGAATTGCGGGACGCCGTTGTCAGGACGCTCGAGGGGTTTGACAAACCGCTCAAAAAGGTACTGCTGATACCTCCGGACTATACGCGGCTGCATTCCGGCGCGGGCGCGATCACGGCCCTGTATTACGGATTGCTGAAGGACGGCTGCCGGGTGGACATACTGCCGGCGCTGGGCACGCACGACCCGATGACCGAAGAGGAGTGCAGGGCGTTCTTCGGGGACGGCGTCCCCTTTTCCGTTTTTATCAGGCACGACTGGCGCCGCGGCGTGGTCAGGCTGGGCGAAGTCCCCGGCGCTTTTGTGCGGGAGGCCTCCGAGGGCCTGATGGACGAACCGATCGCCGTGGAGCTGAACAGGCTGATAATCGAGGGGAACTATGACCTTATCGTGTCCGTCGGCCAGGTCGTGCCCCACGAGGTGGCCGGCATGGCCAATTACTCCAAAAACCTGTTCGTCGGCTGCGGCGGGAGCAACATGATCAATTCCTCTCACATGCTCGGGGCTTTTTACGGCCTGGAGCGGATAATGGGCCGCGACCGCTCGCCGGTCAGGCGCGTGTTCGATTACGCGGAAGAGCGTTTTATCCGAGACCTGCCGCTTTTGTACGTGATGACGGTGACTTCCTGCACGGACGGCAAAGTGAACATACACGGGCTTTTCACGGGCAGGAGCCGGAAACGGTTCGAGGAAGCCGTCGCCCTCAGCCGGAAGCGCAACCTGATTTTTGTGGACAGGCCGATCCGGAAAGCGGTCGTGTTTCTGGATGAAAAGGAGTTCAAAAGCGCCTGGCTGGGGAACAAGGCGATATATCGCACGCGGATGGCGATCGCGGACGGCGGGGAGCTTGTCGTGATAGCCCCGGGAGTCCGGAAATTCGGCGAGGACGGCGATAACGACGCGCTGATCAGAAAATACGGATATGCCGGCCGGGAAAACATCCTGAAGCTGACCAAGGAGAACCGGGACCTGCGCGACAACCTGTCCGTGGCGGCGCATTTGATCCACGGCTCCCCCGACGGGCGTTTTACCGTCACCTACGCCGCGGGCAGGCTGACGAAAGAGGAGGTCGAATCCGTCTTTTTCAAATACACGCGAACGGAGGACGCGCTCGCGGAATACGACTGCGCGGCGCTCAAGCCCGGCTTTAACACGGTAAACGGCGAGGAAATCTTTTATGTAGGCAATCCGGCGCTGGGTTTGTGGGCGGACAGAAATAAATTTCCGGAATCATGATCTATATCCGGATACTTCTCATCGCCTCCGCCGCTCTGCCCCGCGCTTCCCCGACAGTTCTCCCAACGGCCGTCAGATGCCCCATCTTGCGGTTGCGGGCGGAACGCTCCTTCCCGTAGACGTGGAGGGACACCCCCGGCACGGCCAGGGCGGCCTCCGCCCCGTAAAGCGGCGCCGGGACGGCCGTTCCGTTTATGCGGTTTTGCCCGCCCGCGCTTCCCGGGCCCTCTGTCTCGCCGGAACCCAGTATATTCTCCATGACCGCCGCGCCGACCGTCATCTCCGGGCTGCCCAGCGGCAGGCCGGCCACCGCGCGGATGTGGTTGGCGAACTGGCTCGTCACGCAGCTTTCGATGGTATAGTGGCCGGAGTTATGCGGCCGCGGGGCCACCTCGTTCACCAAAACCTCGTCCCCGCATACGAACATCTCCACGCCGAACATCCCTACGCCTCCAAAAACCCGCATGACCTTCCCGGCTATCTCGGACGCGGAACGCGCCGCCTTTTCGCTGATCGGCGCGGGCACGGTCGACCGGCGGAGGATGCTCTCCCTGTGCTCGTTCATGCCGACAGGATAGACGGCGACGCTCCCGTCCAGGCCCCTGCACGCCAGCACGGAGACTTCCATGTCGAAATTTATCCATTTTTCCGCGAAAAAATCCCCGCGGCCCAGCGAGGCCGCAGCCTCCCCGGCCTCCCCTGCGCTTCCGGCGACCGCGTTCCCCTTGCCGTCGTAGCCGCCGCGCCTGGCCTTGAGGATCAGCGGCCAGCCCCACTTTTCGCCCAGAACGCGGACGTCCGCGGCGCTCCCGCAACAGGCGAACTCCGGCACGGGTATGCCTCCCTCTTTTAGGGCTTGTTTTTGCAGGAACTTATCCTGTATAATCAGTAGGCTCGAGGCGGTCGGATAGACGCGCTTCCCGCGGCGCTCGAGTTCCAGCAGCGCGCCGGCGTCGATATCCTCGAATTCGTAGGTTATAACGTCGCACTTTTCAGCCAGCGCGGCAATGGCCTCCCTGTCATCAAAGGCGGCGACGATATGTTCGTCGCATATGCCGTGGCACGGGCAGCCGGGCGTCGGGTCTAGGACAACAACGCGGAAGCTCAGTTTCCTGGCCTCCAGGATCATCATTTTGCCCAGCTGGCCGCCGCCGATTATGCCGATTCTCTGGGACAACGGGTTCGGATTGGCCGGAGGGTTATTCATAAAAGGCTCCTTTGCGGGTAACCCCTTTTTGTCATGACAGTTTACAGAGGCTACCATATATCTTTATTCTAGCAGACGCGTACAAAAATTGATAGTCAAAGCGAAAGGTTGAAATTTATGGGATTTCTCGACTATGTCAACGCCAGCCCGACAGCCTTCCACGCGGCGCAAAACGCCGCGCGGATCCTGTCGCGAGGCGGCTATTCGGAGCTTCGCGAAGGCAAAGGCTGGAAGCTCGAAAAAGGCGGAAAATACTATATGGTAAAGGACAACTCCGCCGTCGCGGCGTTCGCCGTCGGGGAGGATTTCGAGCCTGAAAACGGCGTCCGGATAATCGCGGCGCACACGGACTCCCCCGGGATCGCGATAAAGCCCGGCGCGAGCCTCTCCGAGGCCGCCTGCGTGAAGCTGAACACGGAGTGCTACGGCGGGCTGATTCTGCCCTCCTGGCTGGACAGGCCGCTGTCTCTGGCCGGGCTGGTCATGGTAAAGGACGGCGGGACGGGGGAAACGTCCGGACGCCTCGTCGACATCGGCCGGCCGCTGACGGTCATCCCGAACGTGGCGATCCACCTGAACAAGGAGCTAAACGAAGGCTATAAATACGACAAGCGGGAGATGAAGCCCGTTCTGGCGCTCGTCAGCGGCGAGATGGAAAGCGGCGGCCGCCTGGAGCGCCTGCTGCGCCGGGAGCTCGGCGGGGACGCCGAAATCCTGGACTTTGAGCTGTTCCTTTACGACTCCGAAAAGGGCTGTCTCTTCGGGGCGGACGACGAGTTCGTCTCGTCCGCGCGGCTCGACGACCTGTGGATGGTCTGGGCGGGGCTGGAGGCCCTGACGAACGGGGAGCTCTGCAAAAAAAACCTCAGCGTTCTGCTGTGCTTTGACAACGAGGAAATCGGGAGCGTCACGCCCGCGGGGGCGGGTTCGTTCTTCGCGCGGAACGCCCTGGAGCGGTTCGCATCGGCGTTTTCCCGCGACGGGGAGCGGGACGCGTTCTTCCGCATGTGCGCGAACGGCACGGCGATTTCCGCCGACCTGACCCACGCGCTGCACCCGAACAGCCCCGGCCTTCACGACGAGGCGGTCCGCCCGGTCCTGGGCGGAGGCCCAGTCGTCAAGCTCTCCGCCAACCGGAAGTACGCCACGGGCGCGCCCGCGGCGGCGATGTTCCGGGACGTCTGCAAAAACGCCGGCGTTCCCTGCCAGACTTTCGTCTACCGTTCGGACATGCCGGGCGGGACGACGCTCGGGCCGCTTCTCGCTAGCGCGCTGGTGATGCCGACGGCGGACGTGGGCGCACCGGTCCTGGGGATGCACTCGATCAGGGAGACCGGGGCGGTCAGGGACGGGGAATGGATGGCGGAGGCGTTTAAGGGGTTCTACGAGCAATACTGAATGCCCTCGGAAACTATTTATTGCCAACCATGTAGGGGCGCGCATTGCGCGTCCGCGGAAGGCCGCATTTTATTACAATAATAACCAATGACTGTCATTCTGAGGCGAAGCCGAAGAATCTCAGATCCTTCGCTTCGCTCAGGATGACTGCCGTTCATTTTTGCACGACGTTTACATTTTATAGCATATCGTTCCAGTTTTGCACGACTTTTACATTTTATAGCATACTGGGGGGACTATAGGGATGAATCCGGTATTTAAGCCTGTGCTTTTTTTTGATTATCATATACGGCGCACAATCGTCATCCGGCGCAAATAATTAACCAAGGAGCCTTTTATGCTCGACGTCGCACTTCTGGGCACCGGCGGAATGATGCCCCTGCCGAACCGCTTCCTGACCTCCCTGATCTGCCGGCTGAACGGGCGGCTTCTGGTTATCGACTCCGGCGAGAGCACCCAGGTCTCGATGAAGCTGTTGGGCTGGGGCTTTAAGGATATCGACGCAATATGCTTCACGCACTTCCACGCCGACCATATCTCCGGCCTGCCGGGGCTCCTGCTGTCGATCGGCAACTCATGCAGGGAGGAACCGCTGCTGCTCGTCGGCCCGCCGGGGCTCGGCGAGGTCGTGCGCTGCCTGAGGGTCATCGCGCCGGAACTCCCCTACCCCGTCGAGATCATGGAGCTCCCGTACAAAAAGGGCCTGATCCACGAGGAGGTGCGGGCCGGCGGCTTTTTGATCGGCGCGTGCCCGCTCGACCACAGGATGCCGTGCTTCGGCTACCGCGTCGTCCTGAAACGGGCCGGGAAGTTCGACGTGGAGAAAGCCCGGGCGAACGGGGTGCCGCTGAAGGTCTGGTCGCGGCTGCAAAAAACGGGCGCCGCCGAATGCGACGGCGCGGCGTACACCGCGGACATGGTCATGGGCCCGCCCAGGAAGCCGCTGAAACTGGCCTACTGCACCGACACGAGGCCAGTGCCGTGGCTTCCCGGCTTCGTCCGGGGAAGCGACCTGTTCGTCTGCGAGGGGATGTACGGAGACGATTCTTTTCTCGAAAACGCGGCCGACAAAATGCACATGGTCTTCGGCGAGGCCGCCAAAATCGCGAGAGACGGCGAAGTCAACGAGCTCTGGCTGACGCATTTCAGCCCGGCTATGCCCGACCCCGGCAACTTCATCGACTTCGCCAGGCGGATATTCAAAAACTCCCGGACGGGGTACGACAGGATGCAGAAGACGCTGAGGTTCGAGGACGAGGAAGAGGAAGAAGCGGCTTTGGAAAGCGTGGATTAATGTATCAGCGAGCACCCTCGGAAACCATTTATTGCCATCCGCGTAGGGGCGCGCATTGCGCGTCCGCGGACGGCCAATGGCCGCCCCTACATGGGGTACGTTAAATTGGTTGTATATTTATAACCCTGTATTCATG
>WQUN01000020.1 GCA_009782085.1 Bacillota bacterium | reverse complement strand
AATGACGATGATTACCGGCACGGCAAAACAGCTTATTTTCGGCGTTATCGCGGTTTCCGCCTTCGCGCTTGCCGCCGGTTTGTACGTGATCGTTTTCATTTACCGTTTCAACGATCCCCTCGCGTTTGCCGCGGGCCTGATTTTGGGCGCCGCTTTGGCCGCCGCGAGGGTTGTTTTGTTGGAGAGGTCGATAGCCCGCTCCGCCCGCAAAGACGCCAAAAGCGCGGCAGTCAGCGCCAGGCTGGGCTTTCTTTTCAGGTATGTTTTGACCGCGGCGGTCCTGACGGCGGCGGCGATGATCCCCGGCGTCAGCCTCATAGGAGCGCTCGCCGGCGTGCTTACCCTCCAGCCCTCCGCCTACCTTGTCGCCAGAATGAGCCTGATCGGCGGGAAGGAGTGAGCCGATGGAATTCAGCAACAGCTTCATCGCGCCACTGTTTACGATAGGCGGGGTCACGTTCTACCTGACGAAGACCCTCCTGTCCACCTGGTTTGTGATGCTGGCGCTCATAATTTTCGCGGTCGTGGTCAGGGTCAGGCTGAGGAGCTTTGTGGACGCCCCAAAGGCTAAAAGCCTGCAAAACGCGGTCGAAGCGATGGTCGAGACCATGTCGAACTTCGCCCGGGACAGCCTCGGCCAGGAGCTGGAGTTCCTCGGGCCGTACTTCTTCGGCGTGTTCGCGTTCATATTGGTCTCCAACCTGACCGGGCTTTTGGGCTTCCGGCCGCCCACGGCGGACCTGGCAGTGACGCTCGGCCTCGGCCTCAGCTCCTTTTTTCTGATCCACGTCCTGGCCATTGTCAGGAAACGAGGCCGGTATTTCAAGGAATACCTGGAGCCGATCCCCGTTTTTCTGCCGATCAACCTCATCGGCGAGCTGGCACTGCCGGTCTCGCTGAGCTTTCGCCTGTTCGGCAACCTGCTGGGCGGAATAATAATCATGGGCCTGATATACGGCATGTTCCCGGTTTTCCTGAAAATCGGCGTTCCGGCCGTACTGCACATATATTTCGACGTGTTCGTCGGCTGTCTCCAGGCGTTCGTGTTCACGGTGCTGAGCATGACGTTCCTGCACCAGAAGGCGGGCCGGGAGGAATTATGATTTGCAATACACCTGATCTGGGAGGAATTTTCAATGGATCCAAAGGCGTTTGTTTTGGGATGCTCCGCTCTCGGCGCGGGGATCGCGGTCTGCACCGGCCTGGGCGCCGGAATGGGCCAGGGCGTGGCGGCGGGCAAGGGCGCGGAGGCGGTGGCGCGCCAGCCGGAGGCGCGCGGCGCTATCATGAGCACCATGCTGCTAGGCGACGCCATAGCCGAAACGACGGCCATATACGGCCTTGTAGTGTCAATGCTCCTTCTGTTCGCGAATCCGCTGGTCGGCAAACTGTGAACCCGCGGCTGGCCTTTTGCCGTTTTAAGGAGGCGTCCCTTTGAACCAAATCATAAACCTGTCCGGCGGCGTCCTTCTGGAAGCCGCCGCTCTGCCGCCGCCCAGGGTCCTGGGCTTCGACTACGAGTTTTTGCGCGAGCTGGGCTTCCAATGGCTGAACACCATTGTCATGGTGGCTATTCTGGCGTTTTTGCTGTACAAGCCGGTCAAAAACTTCATGCGTAAACGCGCCGAGCGCGTAAGTTCGCAGATTGCCGCGGCCGAAGCCGCGAACCGGGAGGCGGCGGCCCTTAAAAATGACTACGAGGCAAAACTTTTGGAGATCGAAAAGGAACGGGGCGAAGTCCTCGACGCGGCAAGGGCGAAAGCCGTCGCCCGGAGCGAGGAGATCATCGGCGGCGCCCGCGGCGAGGCCGATCTGATCCTGGACCGCGCCAGGAACGACATCGTCCTGGAGGCCGAGCGCGTCCGCGGCGAGATGCGCGCGCAGCTGATCGAGCTCTCCGCGGTCATGGCCGAGAGCGTCCTCAAATCGGAGCTGACCGCCGACGGGCGCGAGAGGCTCGTAAACGAGGCGCTTGCGGATCTGGGGGATGCGCGATGGGCGGAGTAAACACCGGCGCGGGGCCTTCGCGGTACGCGCGCGCGCTGGCGGAGTTGGCGCAGGAGATCGGCCCGGAACGCGCGGATGAGCTGTCCGCCCAGGCCGGCAGCCTGGCGTGCGCCCTAGGAAACGGCGCGGATTTGGCGGCGCTGATGACCAGCCCGCGCGTTTCCCGGGAAGAGAAGAACGAATTGCTGCGGAACATATTCGGCGAGGGACTGTCGGAGGAGATATACGGCCTGGTGGACCTGCTCCTGCGCAAAGGCCGCGCCGGCATGATCGGGCCGGTTCTGGAGCGCTTCCGCGCGCTGGCGAGGGAGCAAAAGCGCGTGACGGCCGCCGAAGTCGTTTCCGCCGTTCCGCTCACCGACTCTCAGATCGGGAAAATACGTGAAATACTCGAAAAAAGCCTCGCCAAGACGGTCGAGATAACCGCCGAGACAGACCCGTCTCTGATAGGCGGCCTGCGCGTAACGGCTGACGGCTTTGCGGCGGACTGGACGGTAAAGGGCAGGCTGGACGGGTTGAAAAAACGTCTGCTTAGGAACTGTCCAGAAATAACATGCACATTTTTTTGAAACGACGAACGCTTCTACGGCGTTTCAAAAAAATATTTGATCAGTTTATTTCTGGACAGT